>NZ_WHJI01000008.1:0-201527 GCF_011682155.1 Massilia sp. CCM 8734 | reverse complement strand
TTCCAGACCGACCTTGGCTTTGAACTCCGCCGTGTGAACTGTCCGTTTCTTTCGTTCCGTCATTTTGCTGTTTTCCCTGTTCAGGATTACAGCTTAAACCACTGTCTCAAATCATGGATCCACTATAGGCAGCGCGCGCCGCTTGGACTTCGTCAGCAGCACGGCGTTAGGTCCTGCATTTTATGTATGCAGTCGCCGTGCTGTCGTATCTTCCTCTATCTTGGCACGCAGAAAAGATAGCACGTCCGCACGCAGGAAAATCCATGCCTTTCCAACTCTGGTGCCAGGCAGCTGTCCGATGCGCGCCAACTGCATGATTGTCTCAGCATCCGCGTGCAGGAAGCGGTCCCTCCACCCGTGTTTACTAGACAACGCTAAACTTCACGCAAATCATGGAAGTTGATTGAAGGCTAGTACATTCCCTAGTATAAATTTGCTTTGTTGAAATGCGAAACTCACCGGCATGCACATGATCCACCGCCGTTTAGTAAATCTGCAAGATTCTAGTTGCATTTCGCTTCGTGCATGCCGCGCACAACGCAATTGACGGTCTGCCAGGCCCGAGACAGTGTCGCGCTGGTTTCGCATCGAGCTTCAAGGTGGGTTCCGTTCCCGGTCGAGGCATCGAGTGGGATGGCAGACCCGCTTCGCCTTGCGGTGCGGGAGGCTGCGCCCGGTTGACGGACGCCTGACACTTGCTGCCGCTATAAAAGAAAGCCCGATACAGGGCACGATCAGGAGACCAACATGACTTCAAGAACCCATCACGCTTGCCGCCCGCGCTGCCGCGTCACGCCCATCGCCATGGCCGTCGGCCTCGCGTTGCTCTCGCTGTCGAGCGCCCACGCGCAAAACGTGCCGGCTGCCCAGCTTGCCCAGCCGCCCGCAGGGCAGCCGACTGCGGCAGCAACGCCGGTCGCGGCAACATCAGCCGAGCAGGCCGCCGGCGCCGCCCCGACCAAAGTCGTGGTCACCGGTTTTCGCTACGCGATCGAGAAAAGCCTCGACCAGAAGCGCGAAGCCAATTCGATCGTCGAGGTCGTGACCGCCGAAGACGTCGGTAAATTCCCGGACAAGAACGTGGCCGACGCCCTGCAGCGCGTGCCCGGTGTCGTCGTCACCCGCAGCGGTGGCGAAGGCAAGAACGTCAGCGTGCGCGGCCTGTCGTCCGACCTGACCCTGACCCAGCTCAATGGCAACTACGTCGCCACCGCCGAATCGAACGGCGATCCGTCGCGTTCGTTCAACTACATGCTGATGCCGTCGAATATGCTCTCCAGCGCCGAGTTGTACAAGACGTCCGAAGCGCGCTTCGACGAAGGCGGCATCGGCGGCACGGTGATCCTGCGCACGCGCCGTCCGCTGGACGTCAAGTCGGGCTCCGGCTTCGTCAACGCCGAGGGCACCTGGGCCGACACCACCAAAAAGACTGACCCCCAGTTCTCCGGCCAGTACGCCTGGCACGACCAGAGCAACCGCATCGGCATTTTGGTCGGCTACACCCAGCAAAAGCGTACCACGCGCACGATGGGCGCCAGCACCGAGAACTGGCAGTGGTATGCCGACAGCTACAAGACGCAGCCGCCGGTCGGCGCGGACGGCAAGCCATCGAAGCTCAATTCGTTCTGGTGGGGCCAGTCGGGCTTCTACGACCAGTCGGGCAAGTACTACAGCAAATTCGCGATGCCGACCTCGGTCAACCTGGACGTGCGTACCACCGAGCGCGAGCGCAAGGGCGGGCAGCTGACCCTGCAGTTCAAGCCGCTGCGCAATCTGAACATGACGGCCAACTACTTCCGCTTCGACCTGCAGCAAAATTCCCAGCTGAACCAGCTGAAGGTCCCGGAATGGAATATCGCCCGCTACGACGGCGACGGCAACTGGCCGGGCGGACGCCTGCTCGACGGCCTGAGCTTCGACCCGAGCGGCACCATCGTCACCGGCGCGCAGTACAGCGCGCATCCGGGCAAAAAGTATTACTGCAACAGCGCGCAGGCCGGCGCGGGCGGCCTGGCCAATACCGGCGGCTTCGGCCCCGACGACTGCACCGTCCCGACACCGCAGATCACCGGCGGCTACAGCCGCGAGCGCGCGCTCTCGCAGACCGCCGACCTCGACATACAATGGAAGGGCACGTCGATCGACGCCACCTTCAAGGGCGGCCGCACCTGGGCCAAAGGCGGTCCGGAACTGCAGTTCGGCATGCCGATCAAACCACGCATGCAACATGCGGACAGCAGCTGGGTACTCGGCAACACCGCGACCTCGTGGGACGTGTCGGGCACGCCGTCCATGACCTTCGCGCCGCAACTGATGCAAAACCTGCGCAACGGCATCGGCGAGATCGACCTGGGCTCGACCTCGTCGTCGTGGGCCCGCAACAGCACCAAGCAGAACTACGCCCAGGTCGACCTGACCTGGCATGCCGACAGCAACTGGCTCGACTCGGTCCAGTTCGGTGCCAAGTACCGTGACGGCGGCACCAGCCGCAGCACCGGCAACAACTACTGGGCCTGCAAGGGACTCGACGCCGGCCAGTACGACAACCGCTACCAGAACGGCTGCGATGCGACGGCCAACAAGTTCCGTCCCGAATTCCTGTACGGCGAGTCGCTCGGCAACCTGACGGGCGGCCTCAAGGCCAGCGCCTTCCCGGCCATTAACTACCCGGCCTACATCTCGCACCTGAACCAGACCTATGGCCAGATGCAGACCCGTAACGAAGACAATTTCATCTACAACGTGAATGAAAAGATCATGTCGGCGTACCTGCAGGCGAACTTCAAGACCGATCGCCTGCGCGGCAACCTGGGCTTGCGCGTGGTGCGCACCCGGCAGCACGCCGATTCGACCGACAAGGTCGACTACTACAACGACTATTTCTTCGACGGTCCGGACGGCACGCCGGCACCTTGCCGCGCGGGTGGCCTGCCGGCCGCCGGTGCGCCCGCCGGTTCGGGCTGCACCAGCGGCTTCACGGTGGTGCCGGACAGCCAGACCAATCCGGCCACCGGCCACGTCTCGACCTATGTGGTCAGCTCGCTCGAACGCAAGTACACCGACGTGCTGCCGAGCCTGAACGTCGCCTACGACCTCAGCGACACCGTGCTGCTGCGCGGCGCGGCCTCGAAGGTGGTGGCGCGTCCGAGCTACAACGACATCGGTGCGCCAGGCGCGCTGAACTACTACGGCCAGGAATACGTCAACGACCGCCGCCTGATCGGCGGAGGCGACCGCCAGGGCTGGTTCGGGGAGGGCAGCAACAAGGATCTCGAACCGTACCAGGCCACCCAGTACGACCTGGGCGTGGAGTGGTATTTCCACCGCGGCTCGGTGCTCGGCGCCGGCGTGTTCCGCAAGAACGTCCAGAACTTCGCGGTGCCTGTGGTGCGCGACGTCAACCTGAACATCGGCGGCGAATCGATCGCGGTGCAGAATTACGCCACCAGCGCCGGCGGACGCGACGCGGTATCGAAAGGCGTGGAGCTGTACGCCCAGCTCACCTTCCGCAACGGCGTCGGCTTCCAGGTCAACTACACGTACAACAAGACCAACCAGGCCGCCATCACCCTGGCCGACGGCACCGAGATCGGCACCTCGCCGCTGGTGGGCAGCGCCAAGAACCAGGCCAACGTGACCCTGTTCTACTCGACCGACAAGCTGATGCTGCGCGCGTCGTACAACCGCCGCGGCCAGGTGGTCAACGGTCTGATGAACGGCTTGAACGTGTATGAAGAGCCGTTCAGCCAGGTCGACCTGAATGCGGCATATAACTTCACGCCGGAACTGAGCCTGACCGCGTCGGTCCTGAACGCGACCGCGGAAGAATCGCGTTCCTACCTGGGCAGCGACACCAAGGCGCGCTTCTACGCCAACAGCTACGCCGGCCGCGTGGCGTATGTCGGCTTGAACTATAAGTTCTGAGTCCGCATCCACCCTCGCCGCGCCGTCGGCGCCGGGAGGGTGTTTTTTGTTCCGGGACCGGTGTCGACCCTGCCGCGCGCCGCCCTCGATCCGGGTTCGCTGGCCGCCGCCGCGCGGGCGGCCGCCCCACTCCACAGGAGATCGTCCTCACATGAACAACACGCACACCATCGTATCGACCGTGGCCATGCTGCTGGCCGGCGCCGCTGCCGCCGGCGCGGCCGAACCGCGTTTCTCGACCTCGTTCGAAGCGGGCCAGCCCGCGCCCGCCACCCTGGCCGCCGAGGGCGTCAGGGTCGAACCCGGCGACGGCCCGGAGCGCCCCTATGCGGCCAAGCCGAAGGCCGGCTACAGCGGCGCGCGCGCGCTGCGCTACCGTGCCACCGGCAAGGGCGGACGGCTGCAGCTGTTCCCGGTCGATATCGCGATCGGGCGCGATACCACCCTGTCGTGGAAGGTGCTGCCGGAGATCGTCGACGGCGACATCGACTCCTCCACCGGCGTGGCGCTGGACCTGGTGCTCGACGACGGCCGCCGCATCTCCGGCCTGGACCTGCGTGACAACCATGGCGTGCGCGTCGATGCGGCCGCGCAGGCGCAGTCGCGCACGCTGTATCCGCAGCAGTGGGCGCACAAGGCGGTGCGGCTGGGTCAACTGGCGGGGCGGCGCATCAGGGCGATCGAGCTGGTGCTGCAGCCGACATCCGGAGCCGGCGCCAGCGGCTGGCTCGACGACATCGAGGTCACGCAGCAGGCGCGCAGCGCGGCAACGCGGCCGTCGGACCATGTCCTGACCACGCGCGGCACCCAGGCCAACGGCACTTTCTCGCGCGGTAACAACATCCCGGCCACGGCGACGCCGCACGGCTTCAACTTCTGGACCCCGGCCACCGATGCCGGCACCCTGAACTGGCTGTACCGCTGGAACGAGCAGAATGACGACGACAATCGCCCGCGCCTGCAGGCGCTCTCGCTGAGCCATCAGCCCAGCCCGTGGATGGGCGACCGCCAGAGCTTCCAGGTGATGCCGTCGAACGCCGCCGGCCAGCCCGACGCCGACCGCAAGCGCCGCGCGCTGTCGTTCTCGCACGAGAACGAAGTGGCGCGCGCCCACACCTACCGCGTCGACTTCGACAATGGCATACGCGCCGAAATCGCGCCGAGCGAGCGCGCCGCGATCTTCCGTTTCCGCTTCCCGCAAGGGGGCGACGCCAACCTGCTGTTCGATAATGTCGACGAGCGCGGCGGCTTGACCTTCGACGCCGCCACCCAGACCCTGCGCGGCTATACCGATACGCGCAGCGGGCTGTCGAACGGCGCCGCGCGCATGTTCGTGTTCGCGCGCTTCGACCAGTCCTGGCAGGATAGCGGCGCGATCGCCACCGGCCGTCCCACCGGCTACATCAAGTTCAAGGCCGACAAGGGCGAAGTGCGCATGCGCATCGCCACCTCGCTCATCTCGATCGAGCAGGCCGAACGCAACCTCGCGCTGGAAATCGGCGACGCCGCCTTCGACACCGTGCGCGAGCGCGCGCAGGCCGCCTGGGATGCGGAACTGGGCCGGGTCAAGGTCGAGGGCGCGAGCGACGACCAGCTCACCACCGTCTATTCCAATCTCTACCGCCTGTTCCTGTATCCGAACGTCGCCCACGAAAACGTCGGCACCGCGCAGCAGCCCGACTGGCGCCACGCCGACCAGAGCGGCTGGTCGACGGCCAACACCGGCGGCGACGCCGTGCGCACCTCGGCCCCCGTGGTGCCCGGGAAGGTCTACGTCAACAACGGCTTCTGGGACACCTTCCGCACCACCTGGCCGGCTTACACGCTGTTGGCGCCGACGCGCGCCGGCGAGATGGTCGACGGCTTTCTGCAGCAATACCGCGACGGCGGCTGGGTGGCGCGCTGGTCCTCGCCGGGCTATGCCGACCTGATGGTCGGCACCAGTTCCGACGTGGCCTTCGCCGATGCCTGGCTCAAGGGCGTGCGCGGCTTCGATGCGCACCAGGCCTACGAGGCGGCGCTCAAGAACGCCACCGTCGTGCCGCCCGTGTCGAACGTCGGGCGCAAGGGCCTGGGACGCTCGATGTACCGCGGCTACGCCGACGCCAGCGTCCACGAAGGCATGTCGTGGACGCTGGAAGGCGCGCTCAACGACTTCGGCGTGGCGCAGATGGCCACCGCCCTGGCCTGCGCCGAGGGCGACACTGCGCGTGGCCGCCGCTACCGCGAGGAAGCCGCCTATTTCAAGGCGCGCGCCGCTGACTACGCGCACCTGTTCGATCCGGCCACCGGCTTTTTCCGCGGCCGCGACGCCAAGGGGCAATGGCGCGAGGCGGCCGGCACCTTCGATGCGCGCCGCTGGGGCGGCGACTATACCGAAGCGAATGCCTGGAATTTCGCCTTCACCGTGCCGCACGACGCCGAAGGACTGGCCGGCCTGATGGGTGGCCGCGCCGCGCTGGCCAGGCGCCTCGACACCTTCTTCGCCACCCCCGAAGCGGCCGATGCCAAATTCTCCGGCAGCTACGGCCAGGTGATCCACGAGATGACCGAAGCGCGCGACGTGCGCATGGGGATGTACGCCCACAGCAACCAGCCATCGCATCACATCCCGTGGATGTATGTCACCGCCGGCCAGCCCTGGAAGACGCAGAAGATCACCCGCGACATCGTGGCCCGCCTGTACCTGGGCAGCGAAATCGGCCAGGGCTATGCCGGCGACGAGGACAATGGCGAGATGTCGGCCTGGTACACCTTCGCGATGATGGGACTATATCCGCTGCGGATGGGGTCTCCCGAATACGTGATCGGTTCGCCGGCCTTTGCCCGCACCGACGTGCGTCTCGAAAATGGACGCCTGCTATCGGTGATCGCGCACGGTAACAGCCCGGAGAACGTCTACGTGCAGTCGCTCAAGGTCAACGGCGCGCCCTGGAACAAACCGTGGATCCGGCACGCCGACATTGCCGCCGGCGCCACCCTGGAATTCACGATGGGCAGCAAGCCGTCGGCGTGGGGCAGCAATGCCGGCGCCTTGCCCGCATCGATGACCAGCGCCGGACAACGCCCCGCGGGCCTGCGTGACCGCTCGCAAGACGCAGCCCTCACCGTCGACGGCAAGCGCGCCCCCGGGCCGCTGGTCGACGACGATGCGGCCACCACCGTGGCGCTGCCGGCCGGCGCGGACGTCGGCTTCACTTTGCCCAATGCCGCCACCATCGTTCTCTACACCATCACCGGCGGCAAGGCGCCGGCGGGCACGCTGTCATGGACGCTGGAAGGGCGCGACGGCAGCGGCGCCTGGGTCGTGCTCGACACGCGCGAGAAGGAGCCGTTTGCGTGGGAGCGGCAGCTGCGCCCGTTCGGCGTCGCCAGGCCGGGCGCCTACCGGGAATACCGGGAATACCGGCTGCGCTTTGCGCAAGGCACACCGTTCGAGCTGGCGGAACTGGAATTGCTCGAAGCGAGGTAAAGGCCCGTGCATGCGGCGTTGGCTACAACGCGCTAAACACACCCACATAACCCTGCCAGTCGAGACGAGCGTGCGCGCGAGCGGCTACCACGACTGGCGTACACCCGCCACCACATCACCATGACTACTTTGCCGAACTTTCGCAGCCCGGACGTGTTGCTCGACCATGCGCGCCACACGATGCGCTTCTACCACCCACGGGCGATCGATCCCGCCGGCGGCCTGTTCCACTATTTCAAGGACGACGGCGCGGTCTATGACCGGCAGCACCGGCACCTGGTCAGCAGCACGCGCTTCGTGTTCACCTACGCGATGGCGTACCGCCAGTTCCAGGATCCGGCCTACCTCGATGCCCTGAAGCACGCGCTGCGCTTCCTGCGCGAGGCGCACCGCGCCCCCGATGGCAGCGGCTATGCGTGGATGCTTGATGGCGGCAAGGTGGAAGACGGCACCCAGCACGCCTACGGCCAGGCCTTCGTGCTGCTGGCGTATTCGCATGCCACGATGGCCGGCCTGGACGAGGCGCGCGCCTGGATCGGCGAGACGTTCGACCTGATGGAAGCACGTTTCTGGGACGCCGCGGCCGGCCTGTACGCCGATGAGGCGAGCCAGGACTGGAGCGTGCTGTCCACCTACCGCGGCCAGAACGCCAACATGCACGCGGTCGAGGCGCTGCTGGCCGCGTTTTCCGCGACCGGCGAGCGGCGCTACCTGGCGCGTGCCTACCTGGTTGCCTACAACATCACCCAGCGCCAGAGCGCGCGCTGCGGCGGCTTGATCTGGGAGCATTATGACGCCGACTGGCAGCCCGACTGGTCCTTCAATATCGACGATCCGGAGAACCTGTTCCGCCCCTGGGGCTACCAGCCCGGCCACTTCACCGAATGGGCCAAGCTGCTGGTGCAACTCGAAGCGCGCGCCAAGGGCGTCCTGAGCGAGGACCTGGATTGGCTGGTGCCGAGCGCCGAGCGCCTGTTCAAGGTGGCGCTGGAAAAGGGCTGGGATGTGCGCAACGGCGGCCTGTGCTACTCGCTGGCGCCGGACCTGACGGTGTGTGACGCGCACAAGTATTTCTGGGTGCAGGCCGAGAGCGCGGCGGCGGCGGCCATGCTGGCCGCGCGCACCGGCAACGCGCAATACTGGGTCTGGTACGGGCGCTTGTGGGCCTACAGCTGGAGCCATTTCATCGACCATGAACACGGCGCCTGGTACCGCATCCTGGACCGCGAGAACCGCAAGCTCAGCGACGAGAAAAGCCCGGCCGGCAAGGTCGATTACCACACCATGGGCGCTGTCTACGACATCGTGGCCGTGCTCAAGGGCGGCGAGCATGGTTGACGCTCCCTTCATGCTGTGCGCCGGCGAGGCGCTCACCGACATGATCCACCAGGGCCGCGAGCAATGGGTCAGCCGGGTCGGCGGCTCGACCTGGAACGTGGCGCGCGCGCTTGCCGTGCTGGGCGAGCCAAACGCGTTTGCCGGCGCGATCAGCCGCGACCGTTTCGGCGACACCATGTGGCAGGCCAGCCCGGCCGTGGACCTGCGCCTGCTGCAGCGCGTGGGCCGTGCGCCGCTGCTTGCAATGGTCGAACAGGGCGAGCCGCCGCGCTACTTCTTCATCGGTGACGACAGCGCCGACCTGCACTTCGATCCCGCGACGCTGCCGGCCGGTTGGGCCGACGGCCTGCGCTGGGCGCACTTCAGCGGCATCAGCCTGGCGATCAGCTACGACCCCAATTACCGCAACCTGATGGACGCGCGCTATACGCCGACCCTCGAAGCCATGGCCTCGCTTGCCGATTTGATCAAGGTGTCCGACGACGACTTGCGCGGCCTGTTCCCCGGCCTGGGCCTGGACCACGCGCTGGCGCCGAGGGTGGCCGTGGTGGACACGGCGGGCGCGGGCGGCGCCAGTGCCGCCGGCCTGCTGCACAGTCTGGCGCGCCACCCGGATCGCCCGTTGCAGGCGCACCTGCATGCGGCCCTGGCGGCCGGTTGCGCCGCATGCCTGCAGGCCGGCGCGATCCCGCCGCCGCCCGCCGCCGCCCGCCGCCATGCATCAATTGTTCTAACTGTCTGAAGGAGAAGTATCGTGATGCGACATCCCCGTTTTACCTCGCTGCGGCCGGTCCTGCGTCTCGCGCTGCTGGCGTGCATGCCGCTGGCCGTGCACTACCCCGCGGCCGCCGCCGGCGATACCACGCCGGTCAACACCTTCATCGGCACCCAGGACGAAGGCAACACCTTCCCCGGCGCCTCGGCCCCGTTCGGCATGATCCAGGTCGGCCCGATCGCCGGGCACTATGCCGGTTACCGCTACAGCGACAAGCTCATTCGCGGCTTCGGCCATTCGTTCCTGTCGGGCGCCGGCTGCTGGGAGCAGGGCGGGCAGCTGTCGGTGCTGCCGGTCACCGGCACCATCGGCCCGGGCGGCGACTTCGACACCGCCAAGAAGGACACGTTCGACCACAAGCGCTACGCCGCCGGGTACACCCATGCCGACGAAGTCGGCCAGGCCGGCTACTACAAGGTCAAGCTCACCAGCTATGGCGGTATCACGGCCGAGGCCACCGCGCTGACCCGCGCCGCCGCCGAACGCTACACCTATGCGAGCGGCACCACGACCGGCCACGTGCTGCTCAACGTGGCCCAGGCCAACGAACGCCATTCCGTCATCGGCAGTGAAGTCAGGGTGGTCGACGATCGTAGCGTCGAAGGCAAGATCGTCACCAAGAGCTTCTGTGGCGGGGCCAAGTACACCACGTGGTTCCGCATGGTGTTCGACCAGCCGATCAAGGCCAGGGGCGTGTGGGACGATCGCGGCGGCTGGCCGGGCGCCAGTGGCCCCAGCCAGCAGGGCGAGGCCAAGCCGCATGGCGTCTGGCTGACGTTCGACCTCAAGGACGGGCAGGCCGTCACCGCGGTCAGCGCGATCTCGCACGTGGACGCGCAAGGCGCGCGCATCAACCTGAACGCCGAAGGCATGGCGGACGGGCGCCTGATGACGTTCGACGCGATGAAGACCAAGGCGCAGGCCAACTGGCAGCGCGAATTGAAGAGCGTGCGCATTGAGGGCGGCAGCACCGACGAGCGCACCGTGTTCTATACCGCGCTGTACCACGCGCTGCTGCAACCGCTGACCGGCAACGACGCCGACGGCCGCTACCGCGGCTACGACGACGCGATCCACACTGCCAAGGACTGGACCTACTACGAGTTCTTCTCGCTGTGGGACACCTACCGCGCGCAGAACCAGCT
This sequence comes from Massilia sp. CCM 8734, assembly GCF_011682155.1. Taxonomy (NCBI): domain Bacteria; kingdom Pseudomonadati; phylum Pseudomonadota; class Betaproteobacteria; order Burkholderiales; family Oxalobacteraceae; genus Massilia; species Massilia sp. CCM 8734. The sequence continues at coordinate 190,873 of NZ_WHJI01000008.1, read as the reverse complement.
GCTTGCGCTGCTGCGTCCGCAGCGTGCCAGCGATATCGCGACGTCGGTCCTGAAAATCCGCGAGCACGGCGGCTGGTTGCCGCGCTGGGGCTATGCAAACTTCGAAACCAACATCATGACGGGCGACCCGGTCACCCCGTTCCTGGTCGACCTGTGGCGCTACGGCGCGCTCAAGGGCCGCGAAGCCGAAGCCTACGCTGCGCTGCGCGAGAACGCCTTCGGCATCCCGGCGCACGGGATTCGCCCGCAAGGCCGTTCGGGCAACCCGAATTACCTGAAACAAGGCTTCGTGCAATACGACCGCAGCTTTGTCTCGAAAGGCATGGACACCGACCCGCACCACGGCGCCTCGGCGACCCTCGAGTACGCGCTGGCCGATGGCGCGCTGGCCGAGATGGCCAAGGCGCTCGGCCATGCGGACGACGCCCAGGTGCTGTCGCAGCGCGCCCTCAACTGGCGCAAGATCTGGGACGCCAATGCGGTGGACCAGGCGAGCGGCCAGCGCGGCTTCCCGCGTCCACGCCTGGGCGACGGCAGCTGGTTCGCCGACGTCGGCAGCGGGTTCGATCCGCGCGGCGACCACGGCTTCCACGAAGGCACGGCCTGGCAGTACCAGTGGCTGGCGCAGCAGGACGTGCCAGGCCTGGCGGCGGCGATGGGCGGGGCCCCGCAAGCCCTGGGCCGCCTCGACCAGTTCTTCGACTACGAGGCGGTGCGGGCCGACCCGAACGCGGTGCGCAAGTCGTGGGTGGTGGGGCCGTACAGCTACTATGCCCAGTTCCGCTACAACCCGAACAACGAGCCCGACCTGCATGCCCCATGGATGTACACCTTGATGGGCCAGCCGTGGAAGACCACCACCGTGCTGCGCGGCGCGGAAACGCTGTTTACCAATGGCCCGGGCGGCGTGACCGGCAACGACGACTTGGGCACCATGTCGGCCTGGTACCTGTTCAGCGCCCTGGGCATCTATCCGGACATGCCGGGGAGCGGCCGCTTCCTGCTGCACGCGCCGCGCTTCGCCCATGCCGAGATCGACCTGCCGCAAGGCCGCACCCTGCGCATCGAGGCGCCAGGCGCCAAGCCGGGTCAGAGCCGCTTCGTCAAGTCGGTGCGCTACGGTGAGCGCGCGGTGGAGCGCGTGTGGCTCGACTGGGAACAACTGCAGTCGGGCGGCGCCCTGAAGTTCCAGCTTGCGCCGCAGCCGGACACCAAGGGCTGGGGCACGCGTGCCCGCGACCTGCCGCGTCCACCGGCCGGCATCGCGCCATAAGCGGCCGCAGCGCGGCACCAAGGCTCCCTGTGACGTAAGCAGGCGGCGGCACCGGCACCGGCACGGGCCCGTCGCCGTCCTGTTCCTGATGGGGACCTGGCCGCGCCGCCTGCCGCGGATTCACCAATTTGACGTTCCATCATGCTGATATTGCCGTTCGTCGCCTTGCGCGAACCGCATCGGTCCGGTCGATTAGCTGCTTCCATCCGACTACATCCGAGCCTTCGCCAATAGTTTTCCATGGAAAGACGACAATAACCGATATGGACCTGGCAACATCGAATCAGTTGGGCAAGCTGCTGCCCGGCATATTGTTCACAGCGCTATTCGCCTCCTCCGCCGCCGCGTTGGCGCAAACGACGCCGACCGATGGCGAGGCCTTGCGTGCCGAACTGCACCAGCGCTATCCGTCGCTCACCTGGGTCGAGCAGTATCGTCAAGCCTGGCCCGCCGAGGCGCACGGCGATACGGCCTTATGGCGTGGCGGCCCGGCGCCAGCGCTCGATTCCAGCGCCAGGATCGTCGATGCCTTGGCCGCCCTACAAGATCGGCACGTCGCGCTTGCGGGGCCGGAGGCTGGCAAGCAGGAAACCCTGGGCGTCTTGTTCCGAACCAGCAGCGATGCAGCGATGGTCGTCTGGCGTCATCTTGATCCTGCCGTGACGGCGCTGCGCGCCGGCGACCAGGTGGTCGATATCGATAGCCAGCCCGTCGCGCGCTGGCTGGAGCAGGCCGCGGCCGTACCTTCGGCGGCAACCGCCGTTCACGCATGGCGGAGGCCGCGCTCAAGCTCGGCACCGCCATGCCGGCCGACCATGCCGCGGTCGGATTGACAAGTCACCGACAAGCTGAAGAGCTATGCCGCGGCGAAGTCGCAAATCATGCCGGGTGTCGAGCATCGCCAGCACAAGGGTCTGAATAACCGGGCCGAACTCTCGCATCAACCGACGCGGCAACGAGAACGACAGATGCGCCGCTTCAAGTCATCCGGTCAAGCTCAGCGCTTTTTGTCAGCGCATGGCCCGATCAACAATGCCTTCCGGTGCCAGCGCAAGCGCTTGACAGCTGAGCAGTACCGGCACGTCCGTAAGCAGGCATTTTCTACATGGAATGAGGCCACCGACGTAGCAAAGAACGCCTAATCCGTGACATCGTGTTTCCCGACCAGAGGCAACTGCGCCCGGAATTCTACAACTCGCCGTCCCGGTTCAGCAAGTTGACAATACCGATCAGACCAACTGCTTCGTGGCTGACAAATAGTTACCTCTTTTGTTTCGTTATTTGCCGTCTCTACCCTCATGGCATTGAACTTTAAGTGTTATTGCATCAATATGAGAAGTGTAGTCTCCGGAACGTTTGATCTATTTGATTTATTAGTCCTTAAACGCTCTTTAAGTCATGGATTTTTTAGATGCTGAAATCTCGCAGAGAGAATATTCATCATTTTTGTAACTTAAAGAACCCTTGATCGATGTAATGTCAAAAAAATGCCTTCCCAATGGAAGCCGGAGCTCGCATTGCCTTGGTATCAAAAAATCGAAAAAGTCAATGCTCGCGTAGCTGTGCTGATAGACAGGGATAAAACGTTGTTGCGACAAGTTCTCTGGCCGTATCTATCGGATAAGTCGATTCTTTCACATAGTATAAACCATTATTGCTATATACAAAAGAATAAGAATATTATATTCACAGACCTGATTGCTTAGTTTGATTTGATAAAGCAAGCTGCAGACTTAAAATGGATATTTCTCGAAGTTCTACAATTGAAGGGTTTAGAATGCAGCGTTTATCAGCAAAAATTGCCTTGGTTTCGGCGTTTGTCATCGGTAATTCGGCTTTCGCACAAGATAGAATCTACAAAGAAGGATATATGCTTGATGGCATCCGCCAAACAGGCATACTGCGTGACGATGCGTTTATCCGTTCGCCAAATGGTAAATATTCATTAATAATGCAGCGCGACGGAAGTCTTGTTATGTATCGTTCAGATGGCTCTGTCCGTTACAGAATGGCTAAACACGGAAGTTATGCGATTCTGCAATGGGATGGAAATTTTGTAGAGTATGACCAGAGCGGAAAGGTGCTCTGGAATACAGAGACGGGTGGGAAATGCTGTCCTTCATATCTTCAAATTTACGATAGCGGAAACTTAGCGCTGCGCGGTCCGTGGCCAAATGTTTTTCCAGCGTATACATTTTGGAGTATCGGCGATGATCCATTCCCAGGGGTGCCACCTGGCACACCTGCCAAACGTTTCCCCACCACATCAGTGGCCCCCCCAGGTCCGCCTCCAAGTGCAGCCCCATATGTCACGTTCCCTAGTACTGCTAACTAATTATTATCAAAGGATATGTGTGAATCTTAAAAAAACTCTTGGCGCTTCTGTATTGGCACTAATTTTCACGAGTCTTTCAACTAACGCTTATGCGCTTGGTACCTTTAGTCGAGCATGTAATTTTTATGATCTTCCAGCGGGAAGTAAAGATTTCCTGGGACGCTTTTTTTATGCTCTTGGGGGTGCTGATATTTCTCTACGGCTGGCCTCGTCCCCAGCCGAGGTACAAAAGCGCTACTGGATTCTCGAAGCGATTACCACCGATTACTTAGAATCTCGCTACTATCTCTACGCACATGCGGGAGTTTACGGCTACAGCGAGCAGCAGGGTAACCGATGGGGGTATTCATTTTTACAGCATTATACGAGCGGTTGGTCTGCCGAGCAGATTTCCCTTGCAATGAAAGCAGACCCGGCATTCGCGCCTTTTTTTCTAAACCGCCAATTTGCTTATAGTGCTCGTGCAGGCGATCCTAACATCGTCGTAGATATGCTCAACTACTTCACGAAATATAAAGTCAAAGGGCGCCACTTTTACTATGACCCCAAAGATAAGTCAACTAATGATATTGGCGGATCGGAAGCCACTGATTGTAACGTTACCAATGTTGGACTTGAAAGTTGGATTAACCGCTAGCACATGAAGCCGATCTTCATATTCCCTACGTTACTATTTGCCTACTCCTGTGCAGCCCACGCCCAGGAGTTGCCTCGTCCACTAAAAAATCTGATGGAATCTAATGCCATAGGAGACCAAATAGTAAAAAGCGATAGCTTGAGCGCTGATCAACGAATTTTTATGTGGCAAGATACTGTGCGCGATAAAGATGGGTATCTGCGTGTTGATGCCACTCAGAAATATATAGGAATCATTTCTGAATTTAGCGGCCATATTCGAGCGAACCTGTCTGTAGAAGCCACTAGTGAAAAATTTCTATCCTTAACAGCGTCAGGATGGAAATTTATGGGGGAAGTTAAAGAGGATGCACACAGAACGTCATTTGGTTTCGCATGGGAAGGAATTCCTGCCCTTATGCTGACTGAATGGAACTATGCGAGAGCGGGGGCGCGAGTTGTGCGTGTTGATGATTTTATAAATACTGAAGTTGAGGGACACCTGGGGACACTGACGCTAGCCTTATCAAAAAACATGGTTCAGTGTTTGTGGAAAATGACTTGGCTTCGCGACGGGAAACGCTTTGAATTATATCTGGCAGACATATTGAACGCAGAAAATCGCCCATCTCGGCGGCCAGCTGACATCGTCGCAATTGCAGTTAGGCTAAATATGGAACTCAAGTGAAAGGCACCACCTCACTATTTGTTATCAAAGTAATAATGATAATAGGCATGGTTCCGTTTGTTCTCAGCGCCGTGGCTTCCGTATTGCTAATTAGCACGTCGCAACATCATGATGGCGGCGGTAACGCGTTGTCCATCGGCTTATTTGTCTATTTCTCCTATCTTTTTTCCTTGGTCACGCTATTTCCTTCATTGGTTGCAATGATGATAATAAAATGGAGAGGGCACACTAAAATTTCGCTATGGATGAAGATTTTAGCGGGTTTAGCAGTTATTGTAATATCTTCGTTTCCCATTTACTCCGTATTACTATCTTTCTAGTTTGTGGCTATGCATTACCATGAGACAAAGTAGGTTTAGAATGGCACGGTCCATTTTCGCTAAAGAAGAACTGGGCGTGGTTCAAAAACGGTGTATTCAGGGTAACACGGGCGAGCGAATTATTTCCACCTAGGCAACGGAATTTCAGTGTGACGGGAGTTGGTCCGGGAGCATGCAGCCTCCAGCAGCTCAGGCTCGCTGTGGCTGAAGCGGCCCGAAGCCGAGGAGTGTGAGCCGGTGGGGATGGTCTTAGCCAGTCATAAGCTGGGTCGGACTTTTACCGAGCCGATCAGGGGCCCGGCTGCGCAAGAAGCACCGATGCGTATTTGTTATACTTTTTACCCTGCATAACGGCTGCGAGTTTAGATTTTCGACCAGTGCGCTCGAGCGCGGTGTCTGTGCCATGGCCTGCGCCATAGCGTCGAAGACGGCATGAAATTGTGCGCCCGTCCTGCCGCGCAGCCGGTTCCAGCCTTAAGTGTTACCCTCGTTTGAACCACGTCAAGCAATCTGTCGTCTCGACGAGAAAACGAATCTGTCCGAAGTCCTTATTGCCGGATATTTTTGTACCTATATTGTTGGCGGATTTTTTCTCTCAGAATGATAGGTGGAGAGAGTGAAAGCCTTATTGATAGCCTCACCAATTTCAGAGAGGCTTGCTGTTCCAGGTAACTTTATTGCGCGATCTTCCATCGGCCCGTACCAAGGGTAAGCGGTGCAGTTGTCATAGGGGAATATCGTGTAAGAGTTATTCACCAAGTCTTGCACAACCTGAACTTGCCGCGAATTTTTTTCCAGGTCCATGATGCCTCGCGCGCCAACCCACTTCGATATCGTTTTATTCCTGGCGCTAAAATCATACTCGTTGTAGGGGTGAGGGCGCGAATCATAGGCAGACAGGGCATTTGCTACTGCCGCGCCCATCTCTTCGAAGGAATAATCTGTCGATAGTTTCGCGCTAAGGGCGGCATAGTCACTTGCTAATTGCTGCGAGCCATGCGCTGGGTTAAGGATTTCGCCTTGTTGACACTCTTCAATTACAAAATACGCATTCTTAAATTCATAGATGCGCGTTTCTGCATAGGTATAAATCGTCGTCATACTTCGTCTCATGATTTCACCATTCAAATAGTTCCAAGTTACCCCGGCCGAACGATTTGTACCGGAGTTGGCGGAATTATCGTCCCGGCTCCTGGCCCGCTTTCAATAATTCCACCGTTTTTCCTGATCAGGGGATAGCCTGGGTCTTGATTTTCGTCATTCCAGCCGACGGTGACCCTTTTGAATCGATAATTTTTGACGGCGCCTTTGCGGGCCCAATCGTGTTATCTGCAATCACTCTATAGTTAACTGGCTTTCCGGTATTATCCAGTGGACGAATATAGACCTGTTCTTGTACATTGCCTGCACCATATTTCGTCTTTGCTGCCGAGGTTACCGTACCTTCCCATGCTTTACCATTCGCTCTATTCAGTTTTAATTGGGCGGGCGTACAAGATAGGCCTAAGGGATCCGCCCATCCAAAAGGATTCGATGCATATTCAAGCAGATTTATCCCTCCGGTTAGTCCGATCGGATCTGGCGTTATAAATCGCCCGATATCCGGGTCGTAAAACCGGAAGGTATTGTAATGCAGCCCTGTTTCCCGATCGAGATATTGTCCCTGAAAGCGCAAATTCTGAGGGATCGGTTCAGCCAATGGCAGCGGTACTGGCTGCTGGGTTTGCCCGCAGCTTTCGCTGACCGTATTGCCCCATGTCCGGTACTCTGCGTGCCACGCAAGCTGCCCAGATGCCGCCGTTAACTCCTCTGGAATTCCTGAGACATCATTATGAAAATAATAGACGTTTTGCGCAACCAGGGAGGGCGCTTGCGTACCGCCGTCAGCGTCGTTGGCCGCAGCGCGCTTTTGTTCGGCGCCATCGCCGCGCCTGTCGACCCTGGCTAGCGGTACGTAGCCGCCCGGCTCGTACAGGTATGTTGCCATCTCGCTCCCGCGCTGCTCCTGCATCATTTGCAATACGTCCCACAGGAAGGACGTTACGCCGGACTCATCCGTTTTGCGTATCCTGCGCCCCAGCGCGTCGTAGTCGAAATGCACGAGTTGCCGTACACCGTGGCGCACCGTCTCGACTTGTCGCAACCGGTGCTCGCCGTCATAACTGAAATATTGCTCTGTATGCGTGCCGACCTTTTTCGATTCCAGCCTGCCATGCACGTCGTACTCGAAGCGCTTGTCTTCGAACACCAACACACGGTTGTGCCGGACGTAGCCGCCTCGATGGTTGCTGTCGACCAGATTGGCAGCAGCATCCCAGCTGAACATTTCGCATCGTGCGGGCGCGACTGTCGAGAGTATCCTGCCTAGCAGCCTGTCGGACTTGGGGAGTCGAAGCAAAAAAATAGCTGGGCGACGCCAGATTTTGACGATTTCGCAGTGCCAATAGCGAGCTATTGGCCGAGAAAGCGGCGAAATATGGACCGTCCCAGGTATTTTTGCAGCCGACGATCCCAAGTCCGACAGGCTGCTAGGCTTGGGCAGCGCTGGCCGGCACGAAACTTTCCAGCAACTGGTGCGCGTAAGCGTCCTGCTCCGCGTTGAGTGGCGAGGCGCACGTCATCGTCAGCACCAGCACCGCGCCGCCGGCAAGTTGAATTGCAGTCTGGCGCTGATGCATGCTGGCGCCGTTCTGCTTGAACGAGGTCGAAATCTGCAAGGCAGGTAATTGTGCGCTGCTGACGGTCAGTGCCACCCGGTCCTGCTGTTTGAAACCCTTGACCTGGGACGCCAAAGTACGCAACTGACGGGTCATGAGTCCATCGAGGTCTTCGCCTTCCTGCACTACGTCGCGCGTCGCGACCAGTGTCAAGCCGCCTGGGCCAAGATTGAGAAGTAGCATGTTGACGCTGCGGTCCTGCGCACTTGCTGGAAGAGTGAAGCTGCCTTCATTGATGTGATAATTCATGGGGGTCTCGTTGTAAAAGTAAATGGAGATTACTTGGCTGGCGCGGGTGGTGGAGGCGGAAACTGTGCGTCCACGTCGGCGATGATCGCACCGCCGCCTTTGGGCGTGGGCTCGACGTCGGGACCGCCGCCTGTCGGGTTGATATTGACCTTCTTGCCGTTGATTTGGAGCGGGCCCTTGGAGGTGATGTTGATGTTCTCGCCCGTGATGGCCACCTTGCCGTCCTTGTTCATGAAGAAGGTCGCCTTGCCGCAGGTGATCTCGAAGGTGTCGCCCGCTTCAATCTTGAAGTTCTTCCCCACCAAAATATTTTTGTCGCCGCCGACCTGCTGCAGGTCGTCGACCTTCACGGTTTCTCTCAAGCTGTCCTTGACCAGCTTGGTCTCGTTCTGACCGACGTACTTGATCCGGTCGAGCGCCACGCTGATGCTCTGCTTATGGCCCACGCTGACACTCTGGTCGTTGCCCACGGTACGGGTTTCGTCGTGCCGAACGGTGTAGGTCTGGTCGTTCTTGACCAAGCCGTCGAGGTTGCGCTCGGCCTGCCTCCACAGCTGCTCGGCGCCCTTTTTATCTTCGAAGCGCATGCCGTTGGCATTGTCAGGGCCGCCCTTGGGCGTGGTGCGCGACAGCACGCCGCTCTGGGTTTTGTTGTCGGGCAGCTTCCAGGGCGGCATGGTGTCTTCATTCGGCACCATGCCGGTCACCAGCGGACGGTCCGGGTTCCCGTTAAGGAACTGGACCACGACTTCGGTGCCCACGCGCGGAATCGAGGTCATGCCGAAACCGGGGCCGCTCCAGGCGGTCGCCACGCGGATCCAGGCCGAACTCTTGTCGTCGTAGCTGCCGATGCGGTCCCAGTGGAATTGCACGCGCACGCGGCCGTATTCGTCGGTGTGGATTTCCTCGCCCGGAGGACCTGTCACCACGGCCGTCTGCAAGCCGTAGATCTTGGTCGTTGTGCTGTTGAAGCCGCGCCCCGGCCGCCAAGGGATCTTCTTGCGGATGCAGCCAATCCGGTTCTCGTAATGCGACAGCCCCGTTTGGCGGCTCACCTGGTAGTTGTTGGTGGCCGTGTGATGGACTTCGATGATGAGGAAGTTGTCGCCGCCATCGTAATGATCGGTCAGATCGAAACTGCGTCCCGGCTGTGCGTAGCGGTCGTTGCCGGCGCCTTCGAAGTGCTTGCCCGAGGCTTCGATTTCTTCCAGCCGCAGGCGGGTTTGCGCGTCGCCGTCGCCGGCATCCTTGAAGCCGTAGGCGCCGGTGTATTCGTACACTTCCTTCTTCAATACGTCGCCTTGCTGGTTGACGGTCGGCAGGTCGACCTTGACCGGTTTCGGCTTCTTGAAGTCGAAGCTGGTCAGCGCCACGTGGGCCGATACCAGGTTGCGCACCGGCGTCCATTCGCGCAGGGCGTCGTCCTCCTCGGTGCCGGCTTCGGCCTGGAAGGGAATGTCGCTGCGCCCGTCGATCGGCGGCGCGGCGGTCGAGTCATCCGCCAGCACCAGCGTATGGCCGCCGGCCGTGTGTTCGTACCAGTAGAACCAGCCTTTCGCTTCCAGCGCCGGTGCACGTAGTTGTAGTCGGATTCGTCGAACTGGCAGGCGTCGGTCATGACCGGATCGGGGCCGCCGATGCGCATCTCGCTCTTGCGCACCGCGTACTCGCCGAAGATGTCGTCGGTCTGGTCGCGCACCGTCATGTTGTGGTCCAGGTAGTTGTCGCGCCGCAGGCGCAGGTAGGCCAGCCAGGGCAGCAGGACCATTTCGTAGTACACATAGCCGCCGTCGGCGCGCACGCGGCGGAACTCGAACACGTGGCCGTTGAAGTAGCGCAGGCTGCCGTCTTCGCGCACCAGTTCGACGGTGGCGAGCTTTCCCTGCACATCCTTGAGCGCAATCGACGGATTGTCGGACAGCACCTCGACCGTAAAATTGAGGTCGCGCGACAGGCCTTCGACGGCGTCGAGCCGGTTGGCCAGCATCAGGCCCGACGGACCGCCCGACGGAAACCGCAGGCGCAGCAGGCGCGTACGCTGGCGGTCGCCGCCTCCTGACGAAGAGGATGCGGAAGGTAGCGTGCTCATGCTTAATCCTTTTGACTGATTGTGTAGGTGAACAATGGAGCGACCAGGCGGCGCTCGTGCGGTTGTCGGCTCCCACGCGATGTCGCAATCGCCCCTACATCGCCGGTATCCGTTTACAACAGCAAGGTGCCAATACAGAGATATGAATTATTGAAAAATAAGCAATATTTTTTTATCTATTACGTTCAATAAAGGCAACCATAAGTTACACATTGGACTGGGGGAGGGGGGATTTGCTGGCATTGCAACCCGCAGGCAAGGCCTATTCAAGCCAGCGCTACCCGATAAGGCGGTTGCCCCGAATATCGATCTTGAATCGACCGTCAACATGATGGCGGTGGCCGCTGCCAACGACGGTGACATGCCAAACAGGCGCAGCACCCCTCCTGGCCTGCACAGGTGGCGATCTGGTGGTTGGCACCTCCCGGTACGGGAGGTGCGCCTCCACAAGCCGCCAATCTGCCGTAAAAAGCTCTCTTCCGACATAAAAAGCCAGCTTCATCCCCCTTTACCCTGTCAGTTCGATCGCCGCTCCGGTATCATTCGGAGATGAATACGATTTCTTTCCCTGCGTTTGTAATTGGTGTCGCTGGCGGAAGCGGTAGTGGCAAGTCAACGGTGACCCAGCAAGTACTCGCTTCGTTCGGCGCCGATATGGTGTCAGTCGTGATGCAGGACGACTACTACTGCGACCAATCCGATCTCACTCCCGAAGTGCGCCGCAAGCAAAATTACGACCATCCGCGGGCATTCGACTGGCCACTGTTGGTACAGCACATCCATGCCTTGCGTAATGGCGAGGCGATCGAGATGCCAGAGTACGACTTCACGACCGACAACCGCTCCAACAAGACCATTCCAGTCAAACCTGCTCCGGTCATCGTGATCGAAGGCCTGTTTGCCTTGTATGACGAAGACCTGCGCAAAATGATGTCGCTGAAGATCTTTGTCGACACGGCTCCCGATGTTCGCTTCATCCGCCGCATGCAAAGGGATATTACCGAACGCGGCCGCTCGGTCGAGAGCGTCGTCGGCCAATATCTGGAAACAGTGCGGCCGATGCACAAGCAGTTCATCGAGCCGACCAAGCGCCACGCTGATGTCATCTTGCCGCACGGCGCCAATGGCCCGGCAATCGATGTGATCACGACCAAAGTGGCGAGCGTCATCGGCCAGTTGAAGCGGTCCTGACCCAAGCCCTTGGAATGCCCTCGGCACCTTCTGCCGTCGAGCCATGATGTCACGCGCGCCCGCACGCTCCCGTGCGCAGCGATGTGCTGGTCATCGACGCGCTCGCCAGCGCGGGCACCCGTATGTACCTGCACAATGACCGCCCACCGCCAAGGCCGGTTTTGCGGCCTTCAATCGCCCCTCCCGTCATAACTGGCTCAATGTCACATTTATTGAGCGAGCTCAAGCATGCGCGATTCAGGCCGCTTTTACATTTGCGCAAGGTCTGCCTTACGCCTAGATTGACTGGTGAGAGCGCGCCGCGCTTCTCTGTGAAGTTCAAGCGCATGCTCGAACAGCATGCCCACGCCCAGTCAAGCGCCCAGCCGCCCAGCCAATCCGGGGTGTAATGCCGCTGTCGCTGACCGCTCATGCACTCATAAAGGAAGACACCATGACTATCAAGGACAGAGGCCCGAACCAGACGGACGCACGCTTTCGCATCGAGGGGCAGGTTCAATTCGAAGAGCAGGATGGCAAGGAGGAAGACCTCGGCGTGAAAGTGCTTGTCGCGGACCGGTTCGGAGAGCCGCTGGGCGATGCCGATGTGGATAGCGAGGGGCGCTTCAGTGTGGCGCTACGCCTGGCCAAGCCGACCGATGTGCAGTTGTTCATCGGTCCGGGCTTGAACGCGGCGGACGTGCGCCAAACGTCAAGTTTTTCACAGCGCTATAGCATCAAGGATTGGGTGGCAACGGAAAACGGCGCCGTCATTCGCGCCACACCGGTCGTGCCACAGTCCCTATGGTGGCCTTGGCGGCCGGTGCGTATCTGCGTCACTGGCCACGTGCGCAAGATCGACGACCATGAAGGGCAGGTCGACATCTGCCCGGTTCCGTTCGTGAAGATTGAAATTTTCGACGTGGACCGGGAAGGCTGCTTCTGGCCGCCGATCCGCAACTGGTGGGATGTGTTGATCGACCGGCCGGTCATCCGCATTCCCGATCTGTTGAAACCGCGCCGCTTCCCTGTCAAGCCATTTCCGGTGCCCGATCCGGCCCCGGACCTGCGCCTCGACTTGGGCACCCCCGGCCGCATGGCCAGCCTCAACCCGCAACCGCTGCCGCCGCGCGCCGGTTCGCTTACGAGTTTCAGCGACGTCGACAGGCATGCAGTCAATGCGGTGCCGGCCCCGGTTGCATTTGAAGCGGTGCAGCGTGTCGGCGAAGCGCGCTTGCTGGACACGAGCATTGCATCGCGGCTGGACCGGCTCACGCTCACGTCCACCGTCGCGCCCTGGCTGATATTGCCGCGTTGCTTTTACAGCAGGGAGCTGTTGTGCGAGACCTATACCGATTGCGACGGCTATTTCCGCTGCTGTTTCCGCTGGTGGCCCATCCATTTCCGCAACGGCCGGCTCCGTTTCGATTCGCGTCCGGATATCATCGTCCGGCTCACCCAGATCATCAACGGTGTGCAGACCGTGATCTATATGGATCCGTATACCAGCACGCGCTGGAACGTGACCAATACCCACCTCGATCTGTATCTTGACAACGAAGACGTGCGTTGCGGCCAGGGCTGCAAGCCGCCGCCGACCGGCACGCCGGTGTTTTTTACCCGAATCGGCCACGACGAGGTCTACCAGATCAACCAGGCCAGCGGTCTGTACAGCGACACCGTCCTGAGCCAGATGGCCTACGGCCGAGGATTGCATCTCTTCGCCTTGTTCGGCGATGCGCTCGCCAGTGGCGCACCGGCACGCTATTACCGGCTCTCGTACAAGAAGCAGGGGCAAGCCGACAGCGCCTTCAAATTTGTCGACGCGGACTTGAGCGATACCCGGGTCGACAAGAGCACCTACCTGTCAAGCGACCACAAACTCGGCCCCTACCCGGTCAACGGCACCAATGCGCTGTACGAAGTGCGTAATCGCACTGCCTACTACTGGTACAACCCGGACTGGATCGGCTACTGGAACACCGTGCCGGTCGAAGCCGGGTCGGACACCTACGTCCTGCGCCTGGAACTGTTCGACGAGAACGGTGTTTATCTCGACTCCGCCTCAGGGCAGGTGGACTATCGCGACGGTACGGTGGCGCCACCGGCGACGTTGCCGGCGGTGGCAGACCACTGCGATCTGGTCATCACGATCGATAACCAACCGGCCGAGCTCGATCTTGATATACCGGCGGTGCTCAACGACTGTGGCGTCATCCCGTGGCAACCGGCACTCGCCCTCAATTTCAATGTGTCCGTCACGCAGCCCAGCAACCGGCTCTATACCTGGGCATTAGACTACACCAAGGGGGTGTCCCCGACGGTCACCTCATTATTGCCCAGCCCTGCCTTCTCCAACAGTGGAGCGCTCAGTCCGGTAAATACTTCTGTCAGCGGTGCGCCGTTGCTGGCGGGACTGAGCTCTACCTGCGCGTTTGCGGTCAAACTGTCTGCCTATGCACATATTCGTAATGGCTACGGACTTGTGTACTACAGTGAGATCATCATCGCCCTCGCCATCGAGAAATGCGTACCTTGTCCGGAGTGCGGACCGATAGCGATCCTGTAAACGGCGACATCGTTGGGATTTTCCGCAGGCGCCATGCCGTTCGAACCGCGCCTGCGGACCTGTTGCCAAGCGCTGCACGGCAGGTTCAGGAGCGGGAAAAATCAATCAGTGCCCGCCCGCTTGAACGCTCTACCCGCAAGGCGACCGTACAGCCGGTTGTATTGCCGGCAGGTTGATCACGTCGATGGGCTGGGCGATATCGCGCTGCGTGGCAGGCGCCTGCACATCCACCAGGCGCACCACGCACAGCGGCTGCTCATTGATCAGGGTGCCGCTCTGGCGCGCACTGACGACCTTGGCATAACAAATGTCGCCATGCGCGAGCAGCCTGGCGTCGGCCGCCCTGGCGCGAAACAAGCCGCGGATCTCCCAGGCGACGTGCCCGCCGACGAGCGCGATGATTGCCGCTGCGATCGCCATCGCGGTAAGGTCGCTCATGCCTCAGCCCAGATGAATCTGTTTTGAATCCATTTTCAACAGCTTCTCGCTGGTCACCATGACGTGGTCGCCGTGCAGCCGTACATAGTCCCTGGCCTGGTAATCGAGCTGGCCGGCGCGCAGATGGTCGGTTTGCTCGACCTGGCGATAGCAGACTCGTGCGACCTGGCGTACTTTGTCCAACAGCATTTCCAGCGCCTGCCCGGTATGGCGCAGCACCCCCAGCGCGCCTTGCCACTGCCGCCCCTGATAGCTCAGTTCCTGCGCGACGACGACAGCGCTTTCGGCGCGAATGCCCAGCTGCCCCGATGCCAGGGATAGCGATGCGCTTTCCAGGCTGATGGCATCGTCGCTGAGGACCTGGACCGCGCCGCCGTAGCCGATCGCCATGGCGCCCTCGACGCCGACCCGGGCGGTGCGCGCGCTATCGCGTTCCAGCACGGCGATCAGGTAACTTTGCTGGCGGCTCGGACCGGAGACCAGCACCTTGTCGCCGGTTTCCGGATGCAGCAGGCAACTGACGGCGCGCTTGCAGGTCAGGGTGCCACCGTTGAGGTCCAGCAGAAAATTGCCATGGCCAAGATCGGCGACGACCGTGGCGATGGCGTGAATGGCCGCGTCATGGGCGCTGGCGTGGTCGAGTACGGTATGCATCGGGGAAAATCCTTTAAGAGATAGGGGAGGGCGATCGCCGGGCAGGCTTAACGCGACCAGAGTTCGGCCTTCAGGAGCGGCTCGTCGTGTTCGATGACGCCGCGCCGGCTGGTCCATGTCGCGCCAGCTTGCGCGCTGCCATGCAGCCGGGTGCGCTCAAAGCCGGCGTGGCTGAAGCTGGCGTCGCGCAGATCGGCATAGGAAAAATCGGCGAAGCGCAGGTCGGTGTCGCGGAAGTTGGCGCCTTCGCAGCACGCCGCCTGGAAATTGGCGTAAGCGAGCCTGGCACCGTGCAGGTTGGCGCTCCGCAGACTGGCACGCGGCCACAGCGTTTGTTCAAAAAAACCGCCGGACAGATCGGCGCCGTCCAGGTTGGCCTCGGCAAACAAGGCGAAGCGTGCCTGGACGCCGCGCAGCAGCGCGCCCTGCAGTTGCGCTCCCTTGAACATGCAGTGCGCGATATTGGCCCCGCTGAAATCGGTCTGCGCCAGATTGCTTTCGACAAACTGGCACAGCGGCATCGCCAGTCCGGCAAAGACAGTCCCCCTCAGCTTCGCCTTGGCGAAAACAACGTTCTTCAAGCTGGCCGCGCGCCACACGCTACCTGCGAAATCGACCTCCATGAACAGCGTTTTTTCCAACTGCGCTTGGGAGAAGTCGCAGTCATGCGCCGAACATTCAGTCACACACAATATTTCCGCCCTGAGAGCGATGAGCTTGGCGCCATCGAGCTTGCAGCGAAGTAGCGCGGCCTTGCTGAAGCACGACGATGCCAACAGCGCATAACGCAGATCGCATTCGAGCATGTTGGCGCCACTGGCATCTGCGCGATCGAGCTGGGCATGGCTCAGCTTGCATTTGTTCCACGTCGTTTTGGCCAAGGTCGCACCACGCAGATTGGCCTGTTCAAAATTGCAGTTGATGAAGTCGCACTCGCTCAGATCGGCGCCATCGAGCTGAGCGCCCCGAAAGTCCACCTCATTGAATTGCCCCCCGGCTAGTTCGAGCCCTGTCAGCACTGCCCCGCGCAGGTCGAGTTTCTCCAACCCCTCGCCGTTCCTGATTGCCGATTGAAGATCTTGTGCTTGCATGGCGGTTCAAAATATCAGGTTCATGAATCTGCTATTCACCCGCACCCCGCCACTCTCGTTGGACACTGCGGAGACTTGGTGATAAGCGACATTCCCTTCGACTTTCATGCCATTGACGTCGCGCTTGTACAGGCAAAAGTCGGTTTTTATGCCGAAAAAGCTCAATGCTTTTCCCAGAAAGGCGACTTGGACGATGCGCATGTTTGTGTTGAGTGGCACCACGGATAACGCTGATGTTGCATAGGTTAACTTGAAGATCCCGACAAAGTCGACGGAGTAGGTTGAAGTCATACCAAGTTTATTGTCGTAAGTGCCGCCGCCAGTGCTGCTTTTGGCGGGAGCGGGAGTGGGAGCCGGAGTGGGAGTGGGGATGGGACCGGGAGCGGGATTGGGACCGGGACCGGGACCGGGAGCGACAGCGCCGCCGCCACCGCCGCCCGCTTTGATGAATACGTTACCACCAATAATATTGTGGATACCGGTCGTATGGTGGTCGGCATTGCTCGCGGTTACCTTATGGACAATCGGCCGGTCGGCCTCGCCACCGATGAAGTCGACGATGACTTCCTGCCCTACGCGCGGAATGTACAAGGCGCCGAAATTGGACCCGGCCCAGCTGCTTGCCACACGCAGCCAGCACGAACTGTTTTCATCCATGGTGCCGTAGCAGTCCCAGCGAAACTGCACTTTGATGCGGCCGTATTCGTCGGTCCAGATTTCTTCGCCCGCCGGGCCGACCACGGTCGCCGTTTGCGGGCCGTTGGTGCGCGGATTGGGCGTGACACGGCGCGGGCGAAACGGCAGGCTGGTCGGTTGCGTGACGAAATCGCATTCGTAGCAGGCCGGGGTCGGGTCGCTGGCGTAACACGGTTCCTGCAAGCGATACGTCACGCTCACCAGCAAATACTCCCGTTTAGCCTCGTCGCGCGGGCAGTTGCTCAGATTGAAGCGGTAGCCCGGCGCCAGGGCGCGCACGGTGGCGTGACCATGGTCGCGTTCACGCTCGGACTGCAATCCTTCAAGGCGAATGCGGCTGTAATGGTCGGAATCGCCCATCTCGGCGTAGCCACCCATCCAGTCGTAGACTTCCATGTCGCCATGCTGGTGCGAAGCGGCGTTGGCGCGCTGGTTCTGCAGCCTGGCGCGCGGCTTGGTGAAATTGAAGTCGTCCGTCACGTAGCTGCCCGGCGCGATTTCTTGCGCCACGTGATAACGGTCGATGAACTCTTCCTGGGGCGTGGCCACGCGCTCGGCCTTGAAGAAGGGGATCGCGGCGTAGTCGGGCAGTACCTCGTGCGCGCCGATTTCATCGGCCAGCACCAAGGTATGACTGCCCAGCGCATGCTTGAAGTAGTAATAGATGCCTTCGTGTTCCATCAGGCGGCTGACGAAGTCGAAGTCGCTCTCCTGGTCCAGATGCTGGACCAGCATCTGGCGTTCGCCGCATTCTTCAATGCCATGCAGCGAGGCCGCCAGCATCAACTCGGCACCGGGCAGAAACAGGCCAAAGAGAATTTGGTCCGGTAGCGCGGCGCGCGCGAGGCGACTGGCGCGCAGGCCGAAACGCACCGTCGAGGCGTCGGCGGCGACCAGGCGCAAGCCACGCCAGCGCGGCACGAACCCGTGCTGCTCAGCGCGCTCGACGAGCCAGTCGTTGAGCGAAGGGATGGCAGTCAGGGACAGAAGGTGTAGTTCGTCGGGTTGGCGCCGGTCGCCTGGTCGACCGCCAGGCTGAAGTTGACCGTCACATGGGTCGGCGATATGGCGTTCGCCTGTTCCAGCGCGATCTTGCGCCGCAGCGCGCCACCGGCGCATTCGGGCAGGGCGCCGCCCGCCGCCGCCGCGCGGATGGTCTGGAGCCGGCAATCGAGCGAGGGATCATTGAGCGGATCGAGCGGATTGCCGGCGGCATTGGCCGGGGTTACCAGCGCGAACAGGGCGCTCCACTGGTTCATCGCGGTCATGATGTAGGTCATGAAGGGGTCGCTGATCCACATCAGGCGCGAGGTGGTCGAGAATGCATACCAGTCGGCCTGTCCAACCGTGGCCAGGCCGAACCTGTCTTTCGGCGCACCGGCGTCATGGCAAGCCACGCCATGCGCCATGGCCATGAACAAGCCTTCGTAATTGAAGCCGCTCATGCGGGCCAGACCGCCATTCATTTGCACGACCTTGCGTCCGTATGCTTCGAAGGCATACAGATTCGGGGTCAGTTCGAGCGGATCATAGTAGAAATCGATATCCGGATAGAAGCCGGACATCTGAGCCTTGATCGAACTGAACAAGGCTTGCGGAATCGGAATCGGATTCGAGAGCGGCGCCATCGAACCGTATTCGAGGATGTCGGCCGCCTGGCCCGGAGTGAACATGGCGCTGGCGCCATACGGCACGCCGGCCGCGCTGATGCGATACGTCTTGAACTTGCCGGCCGACAGTTGCCGTTCGCCGACGTTCTGCGGCGCAGTCGTGTACTTGCCGTCGGCCAGCAGGAATACCTGATCCATATTGCAAATGATTTCCTGGTTGCTGTCATTGAATACCAGGTAGACCATCATCGGCTGGGTGCCATTGCCGCCGGTACCGCTGCTGAAATTGACTTGCGCGGTGCTCCAGTCGACCGTGATCTTGCCTTGCGCCGTACTGGCCGACGCCGACAGCACCTGGTCGCCCTTGTTCAGCTCGAAAATTTTGCGGTACCCATCGGGGATGGCGATCAGGGTATCGTTGGCAAGGCACGAGCAGCAGCAATAGCACTGCGTGGGTTTCCAGTGCGGATCTTGAGCAAACAGGGCCGCGCATTGGGCGTCGGTTTCTGCCGCGCCGGCGCCCAGCCCGGCCGATCACCTGTCAGTATGGATAATCCGCTTTTTTCAGCGTGCCAGCGCGGCCGCTTTCGAGTTGCGCAGCTTTTCGGCGCGCGGCGCGCCATCGGGCCAACGGTGCCGGGTGAGTCGCGTTGCCGATGTGGCTCATGGTAGCGGCCTGCTCGAGTTTTCTGAAGTAGGCGGCCAGTTCGTTCGCGCGCCAGCCTGCGCGCCAGGCCATCGCCAGACCCTCGCGGTCCGCCTCCACTTCCTGTTCCCGGTTGAGCGCCGCCAGCTGCCCCATCAGGCGCGCGTCATTGTCGAGCGCATCTTCAAGCTCGGAAAACGGCCGCGCCAGCCAGCGTGGATCGCGCCGCACGGCTTCGTCGAATTCCTTTAAGTGATGCAGCAAAATAGCGTGCTGCATCTCATGACTGAGCACCATCGCCAGTTCCGCATCGGTCAGCGCCAATTGCTCGATATACGCCTGGCTGACCAGGAGTTTGCCGCCGGCCATGCAGAAGGCGTTGTCATCGGGATCGCCGCTGGTGTGAATCTCCCAGGACCACACTGGCGCGGCCGGATTGTCGCGCCGGGCCTGGTCGCTCAAGCGTTGCGCGATGCGTCCGACCCGCGCCAGGAATGAGGGATCGCGGTCGAGCATGCCGGCCTGCGCCAGCACGTCCAGCCGGGCGCGATACAGCCTGGCGGCGCCCGCCACCACGTCCTCCTGGGTGACGGCGCCCACGCACCCGCTTGCCAGCAAGAGGCACATGGCCAGCAGGGCAGCGATGCGATGAGGAGACATTCCCCCATCATACCAAGCGCGCGGGCGCCTGCGCCGCTCGCCCGGCCCAGCGTGTTTAGCGCGCCGGACTAAACAGCATCACCCATCCGCAAGGCATTGACAGAGGCGGTTGGCGCCACCAGAATCGTGTCATAAATACAAAATTGACGTGGCGATCATGGCCGCGAACGACCGATCCTCGCAGGAGACACCGTGCGCCAGCATCCGGGCACCCCCGCCGCCTGCCGAATTCATCCATCCGCCGGGTGGCGCCGCCTGTCGTTGTCCCGGCAAACCAGAGAAGAGTTAACCATGAGCAGCGGCGACACCAAACCCGGTTCCAACAAACCCAACAAACCCAACAAACCCAACAAACCCAACAAACGCCGTACCTTCCTGCTGGCGACCGGTGCGAGCCTGTTGCCAATGAGCCTGCTCGGCTGCGGCGGCGCATCCTCGTCCGCGCCAGCGCCCGGCGCGCTACCCATGGCAGCGCCGCCGGAGGAGGGCGCCGGCACGCAGTCATCCAGCTCGGCCCAGGTCCAGGCCGCGCAAAGCTCAAGCATGACGCTGGGACCGGCGATTGTCGTCGACCAGTTCGGCTACCTGCCCGGCTTCGACAAGGTCGCCGTGATACGCAACCCGCAGACCGGCTTCGATGCCGCCGATTCGTTCGCGCCCGGCGCGCTGTATGACGTGGTCAATGCCGCCACCAACGCCGTGGTCTATCGCGCCGCGCCCGTCGCCTGGCACGATGGCGCGACCGACGCCAGCTCGGGCGACCAGGCCTGGCACGTCGACTTCAGCGCCGTGGTCGCGCCCGGCCAGTACGTCATCCGCGATGCCCAGGGCCATGCCAGCTCGGCGCCATTCCGGATCGGCGCCGACGTCTACAAGAGCGTGCTGCGCGCGGCGGTGCGCTATTTCTATTATCAGCGCGCCGGCATCGCCAAGACCGCGCAACTGGCCGGCGCCGGCTGGGCCGACGCGGCGTCGCACCTGGGGCCATTGCAAGACCGGCAAGCGCGCCTGTTCAGCGCGCCCGGCGACGCCTCGACCGAGCGCGATGTCTCGGGCGGCTGGTATGACGCGGGCGACTTCAACAAGTACACGCGCTGGCACGCCGGTTACCTGATCGACCTGCTGCACGCCTTTGCCGACCGTCCCGGCATCTGGGGCAAGGACGCCAATATTCCCGAATCGGGCAACCAGCATCCGGACCTGCTCGACGAAATCAAGTGGGGCATGGACTGGCTGATCAAAATGCAGGAGCCGAGCGGCGCCATGCTCTCGATTGCCGGCCTGGCCCACGCCAGTCCTCCCTCGGCGGCCACCGGCCAGACCCTGTACGGGCCGCCCAATACCTCGGCCACGCTGGCCTCGGCCGGCGCCTTTGCGCTCGGGGCCAGGGTGTTCGGCGCGCGCGCCGGCCTGGCCAGTTACGGCAATGCGCTGAGAGTACGCGCCGAGCGCGCCTGGAACTGGGCCGTCGCCAATCCGAACGTCCTGTTCAAAAACAATGACGCGGCCTACAACTCGCAGGGATTGGGCGCCGGACAGCAGGAAACCGACGACTACGGCCGACTCGGCCACAAGATCGCCGCCGCCATCTACCTGTACCAGCTGACCGGCAAGGCGCTCTACAACAGCTTTGTCGATGCGCAGTACCGCAATACCCATCTGTTCGAGTACTGGAACTATGTGTCGCCGTTCGAAGCGGCGCTGCAGCAGGCCCTGATGCACCACGCCAGCTTGCCTGGCGCCACGCCGGCCACCGCCGCCGCCTTGCGCGCGGCCTACGTCAGCGGCATGGACGGCACCGACCACTGGGGCGCGATGAGCGCCCGGACCGACCCGTACCTGGCCCATTTGCAGGTGTACACCTGGGGCAGCAATGCCATCAAGTCGCACGAGGGAAATAACTTCGCGGCGCTGGCGCAGTACGGCCTGGGCACGCGCAGCGCCGCCGCCAACCTGAACGCGGCGGCGCATTATCTGCATTACCTGCACGGGGTCAATCCGCTCGGTAAAGTCTATCTATCGAACATGGGCGCGCTCGGCGCCACCAATTCGGTCGATCAGTTTTATCACACCTGGTTCGCGCACGGTTCGGTCAAATGGGACAGCGTCAAGGACTCCACGTACGGCCCGCCGCCGGGCTTCCTGGTGGGCGGCCCCAATCCCGGCTATCACTGGGAAAACGGTTGCCCCGCGGTGCATCCGCTGTGCGGCACGCAGTCGCCCACGCCGCCGACCGGGCAGCCGCCGCAGAAGTCGTATGTGGACTTCAACGATTCCTGGCCGCTCAACTCATGGGAAGTGACCGAGAATTCGAACGGCTACCAGAGTGCGTATATCCGGCTGCTGTCGCGTTTCGTTTCTTAACCCGGCCAGCGGGTTCACTTGCTGCGCTGCGGGCCGTGCACGCAGGCCATCTCGATCAGGCCGGACGCGTCGGCGTGCGCGCCGTCGAGCGCCGCCAGCACCGACGCGAGCGGCGCCAGCAAGCCGGTGACGATATGCGCCTGGTTGCGCCCGTTCTTTTTGCCGTGATATAACGCCCAGTCCGCCAGGCGGATGCCGGGTTCCCAGTCGCCGTCATCCGCTCCGGCGCCGGGCAGGGGCAGCGTGACCACGCCGGCGCTGAGCGTCACCGGCACGTTGCCCGCGCCGGCCTCGACTGGCGTGGCGCCGGTGCCGTGCAGCACGCGCGCGACAATGTCGGCCACGTGCGCCGGGTCGGCCGCCGGGGCGTAAATGAGGAATTCCTCGCCGCCCCAGCGCACCACCATGTCGGAATCGCGCATCGCCGCGCTCAGGCGCCGCGCCACCTCGACCAGCACCGCGTCGCCCACGCCGTGCCCCCAGCGGTCGTTGATTTGCTTGAAGTGGTCGATGTCCATCAGCACAATGCAGTCGACGCTGCGCGGATCGTCGCCGGGGCGCTCGCGCTTGCCGCGCACAGCCATCTTTTCCAGGAACGAGCGCCGGTTGTACAGGCCGGTCAGGGCGTCGTGCCGCGAGTGATAGCTGAGCTGGGAGTTGAGTTGGTTCAGGCGCACGTTGGCGCCGGCCGAGCGCCGGTACAGCACCAACACGACAGCGCCGGCGGCGACCATCAGCAGGGCGCCGACCGTGGTCAGCAGTTGCAGCAGGTTGCGGCTGCGCAGGTCGGCGTCCTTGACCTGGTTTTCGCGGCGCAGCAGATCGATCTGGCGGGTGCGCTGGCCGGCCTCGTATTCTTCCTGCAAGGCGGCAACGGCCCGGTCGCGCGCGGCGCGCTCGCCGCTGTGCTGCGCGGCCTGCTGCTTGCGCACCGTCGCCAGGGCGTCCTTGTATAAGCCGGCCTGTTCCTGCATGCGGCCCTTTTCGTCGAGCATGGCGGCCACGTCGGCGATGGCGCCGGCCTGCTCCATGTGGGCGATCACCGCATCGATGTAGGGAAGTGCTTCGGCGAAGCGTTTCTGGCCCATCAGCGCGAAGCCGAGCTTGGCTTTGGCCATGAGAACCATGTTCTCGTCCTTGACCCGCTCCGATGCGCTCAAGGCGAGCCGCGCCTCTTGTTCGGCGCGCGGGTAGTCGTGCTGGCGCAGGAAATAGTCGGCGATGTTGGCGCGCACCTCGGCTTCGAGCCCGGCCTGGCCGCCGCGCGTGGCGCTGGCGAGGGCGTTGTTGAAGGCGGCGATGCCTTCCTTGTCACGCTGTTGCTTGAGCAGGGCGATGGCGTCCGTGAACTGGAGCCGCCCCACGGTGCGCGCCGGCAGACCGGGCTCGCGCAGCGCCTGGCCGATGGTCTCGATCGCCTTGGCCGGATTGTCGATGTTGATGTAGACGCGCGCGATGCGCGCCAGCAGCTGGGCGCGGCTATCACCGGCCTTCGGATCGTCCTGCTGCAAGGTGAGCGCCTGCAAATAGGACGCCAGCGCTTTGTCGAACTGGCCTTTGGCATTGAAGGCGTCGCCCTCGGCCCTGCCCAGGGCAATGCGCAGCATCGGCGGCGGATGTTCCGGCAGGCCGGCCCGGACTTTCGCCAGGGCTTGCTGCGCTTCGTGCGTGCGGTTCTGGTCGAGTAACTGGTGCACCGCGCCCAGCCTGGCCAGCGCCGCGAACACGGGATCGTTGTTGTCGATCGCCAGCAGCAGCGCCTGGCGCTCGAGCGCATAGGCGCGCTCGAGCTGGCCGGCGTCTTGGCGCAGCGTCACTTCGGTGCGCAGCAGGTCGCGCCGCAGCGGGTAGGGCGCGTCCTTGCCGGTGCGCGCCTGCAGCGCCTCCAGCCGCGCCAGGGCGTCCAGGGTCGAGCTATGCGACAAGGTGCGGATCGCGTCGAGTTCGGCGCCGGCCAGCGCCCCGGCGGGCGCCGCGGCCTGCAAGGGCGCGCCCGGCAGGCAGACGGTGAGCGCAAGGCACAGGAGCAGGCGAGACGATAGCGGCATAACAACCCGAAAGTCGTGGTGGCAAGTCCACCGGGACGCGTGTCCGCACTGCTGTCGCGACCGGCGGACACTGGATGATCGATTATGAATCAAATTGCCCGGCTTGCCAGAAGTCTTGTTGCATGCGCACCCATATTTCGATGCTCATCTGCAACAGCCTATTCAATCAGGCGGGCACCACGCTGACACGGGCGAAGCGCAGATTGTCGAAGACCTTGATGCGCCCCTTCAGCGGCCACCAGTCGTACAGGAAAATCTGCACCGGGCGCCACATCGCCACCCAGCCGATGATGGTCAGGCTTTCGTGGGCGATCTTGGCGGTCGGGCCGGGGATCAGGCTGGTGATGGCTTCGGCCAGCAGCAGGCAGGCGGCGACGAAGACCAGGCCGACGACGAGGCTGAGCCGGCCCACGCGCAGCAGTTGGCTGAGCTCGCCGCGTACCAGTCCGATCTTGTAACCGTAATAGTTGTGGATGGCGTCGCCCACCAGTGCGCCGGCTTCTTCCAGCGCCACCGGTTCGTCGATATGGATGGTCAGGTGCAAGTGGCAATCGTGCGGCAGAGACAGCGCCCAGTTCTCGATGAAGGCTTCGCAGGCGCGGTCGAGATCCTTGTTCAGGAAGGGCGTCGGGTCCAGCGAGTTAAACAGCTGGCGCAGCTCGCGCACGCGCAAGTCGAGGGTGTGGGTCGGATGCTGGCTGATGTGCATGGCGCTCGTCTCTCCGCGTGGAGCGTGGTGACATCGTCGGGCTGGGCTCGGGGAGCGCAAGGACCGTGTCGGGTCCTTGCCATTCTACCGCGCCAGGGCGTCGCGCCGACTTTGCGCAGCCCGGCAGCAGCGAGACGACCCGCTTGCGCGGACCAGCCCTGGCACGCGTGGCCCGCAACGCCGGCAAACTTGCATTGCATGCAAAATTTGGAAATTGACATTGTTGGCAAAATGAATGATGATCCCGGCGCGGTCCGCGCTCACTCTTACCTTCGACCTTGCCATGACGTTGACCAAGTTTTCCCAGTTTCTCAGTCCACCAGTGATCGCCGCCATGGCGCTGTGCGGCCAGGCCCACGCGCAGGTCGCGCCGCCCAGCGCGCCGCCGGCAACGCCGGCGCCCGTGACAAGCGTGCCGGCCCCGCTGCCGCAGGTCGAGATCGCCGCCACGCGCACCGATGAGCGGCGCACCTCGGGCACGTTCCGCCAGACCGTCGGCACGGCCGAGCTGGTGCGCTATGGCGACGGCAGCGTGCTCGACGTGCTGCGGCGCCAGCCCGGACTTGTCGTCAATGGCGTTCCGGGACGCAAAGGCGGCGAAGTGAGCATGCGCGGCCTGGGCAGCGGCTATGTGCGCATCCTGCTCAACGGCGAGCCGGCCCCGCCCAACTTCACGCTCGACAACCTCGCTCCGGACGTGGTCGAACGCATCGAGATCCTTGGCGTTCCCACGGTCGAGATGGGGACGCAGGCGATCGCCGGCACCATCAATATCATCCTCAAGCGCAGCAATGGCAAGAACCAGCGGCAACTGCGCGCCGGCATCTATCACGACAACGACCGCACCAAGCCGCAGCTCTCCGGCACCTGGAGCGGACAGGACGACACGCTGGCCTGGCTGGTGACGGCCGCCGCGCGCCAGCTGAGCGGCGACGAAACCTACCTGACCCGCACCGAAGGCGCGGGCGAGGAGGGGGCCATCCTGCGCGACATGACGCAGTTCAACGAGGATCGCGGCTGGAACTGGAACCTTGCGCCGCGCATCAGCAAAAAATTCGGCGCCGACGATTCGCTGGCGCTGCAAAGCTATCTGTCCGGCACCAGGTACGACAGCGCGGGTTTCGGGCGCACCGATTTTTTGCGCGGACCGGAGACGCAGTTCGCCAACGAGAACTACACCAGCGAGGGTTCGTCGCTGACGATCCGCAACAACCTGACCTGGATGCGGGCGCTTGGCGCGAGCAGCAAGCTGGAGGCGAAAGCGGGCGCGACCTATGCGCGCTCGGATGCGTCGAGCGGCATCGATTTTGTCGACCGCGCGCAGCGCTTGCGCAACCGCCAGGATAGCGCGCGCGAGAATCATCACCGCAGCGTGACGGCCTCGGCCAAGCTGCGCACGGCGTACAGCGACAAGCACGCTTTTGTGAGCGGCGCCGAGGTTCAGCGCGACCGCGACCAGTACCATCGCAGCGACGTGATCGATGCGCGTTCGCGGCTCGACCAGGCCGGCAGCGCTTTTCGCGTCGACAGCCGCCGCTATGCGCTGTACGCCCAGGATGAATGGGACGTCACGGCGCGCGTGGCGCTGTATCTCGGCCTGCGCTGGGAGCGGGTGGAACTGCACAGTGCCAATAATCTCGGGCAGCAGGTCGATTTTGCCAGGGGCATGCTCAGTCCGGTGCTGCAGAGCGTGTGGCGCTCGCCTGGCACCAAATCGGACCAGCTGCGCCTGGGATTGGCGCGCACCTGGCGCGTGCCGTCGAGCGAGAGCCTGATCGCCGGGCGCAGCATGTCGGTGCTCAACACGGTGACCCGGCCCGATACCAGCGGCAATCCCGATCTGCGGCCCGAGCGCGCGCTGGGGCTCGACCTGGCCTACGAACACTATCTGAGCCAGGATGGCATGGTCGGCGTGGGCCTGTTCGCGCGCCGCATCGACGATGTGACCTTGACCCGCACCGTGCGCGAGGGCGAGCGCTGGGTGGCGCGCCCCTTCAACAGCGGGCGGGCGCTGGCGCGCGGCATCACGCTCGAGACCAAATTCAAGCTGCCGCAGCTGGTCGCCGGCGCTCCGGCGCTGGACGTGCGCGCCTCGCTCGCGCGCACCTGGTCGGCGCTCGACGCGGTGCCGGGACCGGACAACCGGATCGGCAACCAGGCGCCGCTGTCGGTCAATGTCGGGGCCGACTACACCTTCAGCGCGGCGCCGGTGTCGGCGGGGGCGACGGTCGGGTATGTGAGGAACGGGACGGTGCGCCTGTCGGGCAATGAAACATCGAGCGAATCGAACAAGCGCGTGCTGGAGGGCTATGTGCTGTGGAAGTTCACGCCCAAGGTGCATCTGCGCCTGAGCGCGTCGAACTTGCTGCATGAAGATGATCTGAAGCGCTCAAGCTATGCCGGCGAGGCACTGTGGCAGAACAAGACCGTGACGGCGCCGACCTATACCGTGCTGCGGGCGATCGCTGAACTGAAGTTCTGAGGCGTCCCGGGCGTTTGCCGCGTTCGCGGCCGGGTCGCGGCGCCGCTTCGTCCACAGCATCGGCAAGGGCGACGAAGTCGACATGCCGCTCCACCGCCTTGAGCGCATTTCGACCGCTTTTTTCGAGATGGCCTTGAAGTACTTTTATGCCAATGTTGTATGTGTGTCACCTTCGCCGCAGGAATGCTTGATAAGCTATTGCCTTGTCGATAACGCTATTGAAAGGCAGGGAAATACGATGCTCAAGAAGATGCTCGGGGCGGCAGCCATGGCCCTGTGCGCGGTGGCGGCGCAGGCTGCGCCACAGGAATACGAATGGACGTACACCGGCTTTGCCGACCTGGATAACTGGTGGTGGAAGCCGGACGTCACCGTCAGCGGGCGCTTCGTGGTCGACGACCGGAATGCGAACGGTACCTACGATCTCTCGGAAGTGACGTCGTTCGATTACGACGGGTTCGACATGTCGACCTGCGGCGGCGCGCGCGAGTGCGACCTGCTGAAGTTTTCCTATGACCCGGCGGGCGCGCTCTCGTTCGATTTCTATGCGTCCGAAAGCTTTGAGATGTTCGGTGGCGCAAACTGGCACATCACCACCGGCCAGAGCTGGGGCCGGGCGGTGACTTATCCCACCGACTCGTACTTCAAGATCTACCTGTGGGATCCGAGGACGACCTTGAGCATCGCGCCGGTACCGGAACCGCAAACCTGGCTGATGCTGGGCGTCGGCCTGCTGGCCCTCGGCGCGCGTGCGCGGAGTAAGGCACTAGCAGCCTGTCGGACTTGAGATCGTCGGCTGCAAAAATACCTGGAACGGTCCATATTTCGCCGCTTTCTCGGCCAATAGCTCGCTATTGGCACTGCGAAATCGTCAAAATCTGGCCTCGCCCAGCTATTTTTTCGCTTCGACTCCCCAAGTCCGACAGGCTGCTAGCATCGGCAGCGCTGACTGCCGCCTCATGCGGGCACAATGGATTCCTGTCATCAAGCCGTCATATTTCGGCGCTAGAGTGGGACCCATAAAAACAACGATCAAGGCGGTCACCATGACCGGTAACACGACAAAGAACACCAAGCCGCGCACCACGCGGACGCGCCCGGCGCCGGATAGTCCCCCATCCGGCGCGCGCACCCTGAACATCCCGCGCAATATCGATATCAAAAGGCATCCCCTCGGGATGCTTTTTTTTCGTCCCGACGATCCGTCGCAGACACCCGCCGTCAACCAACCAGGAGTCCGCATGAGCATCCCCGGCAACAAAGAAACGTTCACGTTCAATCTCAGCGGCCGCCAGCAAGTGTGGGCGCTGCGCGTTGCGGCCGGCGCCAGCGCCGTGGTCACGCTGGGCGCGCTGGCGCCGCTCATCTGGGGCGCGCTCAGCGGCGGCCTGGGGCTGCTGGCCCTGATGCTGGTCGGCGCCGTCGGAGTGGGCCTGTTCCAGGCCTTGCCGCTGCTCGGGCAAAAGCTGGAAAACCGCCTGCTGGCGGCGCGCAAGGCCGAAGCGCGTGCCAACCCGATCGAGCAGTTGCAGAAC
This sequence comes from Massilia sp. CCM 8734, assembly GCF_011682155.1. Lineage (NCBI taxonomy): Bacteria > Pseudomonadati > Pseudomonadota > Betaproteobacteria > Burkholderiales > Oxalobacteraceae > Massilia > Massilia sp. CCM 8734. Next base: position 161,915 of record NZ_WHJI01000008.1, on the reverse strand, counting down.
TTCCTGCTGCAAAAGCGCGAGCGCGTGGTGGCCTTCAAGCAGTCGGTGGTGCGCATCGGGGCGCAGATCAAAAGCATGACCGACATGATCGAGGAGCGCAAACGCCAAAAGCCCGGCTACGACGCCAGCCGCCAGGAAAACGCGGTCAACGCGATGCGGGACGCGCATGTGCTGCTGGTGGTCAAATACAAGAATGCCGAACTGGCCCTGGTGCAGCTGGGCGAGGTGGTCGAAGACAAGAAATTCGAATGGCGCTTCGGCCAGGCCGGCCAAGCCGCGCTGCAGAACCTGAACGCCACCAGCGGCCAGGAACTGCTCAACCAGATGCTGGCCGACGAAGCCTTCGACAGTGTGCGCGATAACTTCAACCAGGTGTTTTCGGAGCTCGAAATGGAAGCCGAAAAACTCAGCAACGCACAGGCGCTGTCCTTCGATGACGGCATGGCGATCGACCTGGCGTCGATCCGGATGGGCAGCATGGAAAAGACAAGGAGCTGATGATGTTCTGGACACTCATACGCTGGGGCGGCACCGTGGTGGTGGTCTTGCTGGTCCTGGCCGCCTTGATGGCAACGCAGCACGAGCACAGCGCCACGCCGGTGCAGCCGGCCGACGCGCAGCAGCAGACCAACAAGAACTTCAATTTCTAGACGCGCATTCATATAACAACAAGGAAAACACCATGAAAACCAAGATGATCCCTTTGTCCCTGACGCTTGCCCTGGCCTTCTGCGCAGCGCCATCCCACGCGGCCCGCCTCGACGGCGCGCCGCCGGCCGCCTGCGATGGCCTGAAAGTGGCCACCGGCCCCGCCGGCAAAGGCTACTCCAAGCTGTACGCCGACCTGGTGCGCGTGTCGAAAAACACCATGCCGCTGTGCGAAGTCAATACCGAAGGCGGGCTCGATAACCTGACCACGCTGTCGATCAAGAAGGCCGACGTCGGCATCGTGCCGATGGACGCGCTCAAGAAGATGGCGGAAGGCGACGCCAGCATCGCCGCGCTGCTGGTGGTCGCTTCGCTCAACAGCAACTACCTGCACATCGTCACCGCCGCCAACGGCTTCACCCTGGAGGGACCGAAGAAGTACGGCGTGCTCAAGGGCGATACGCGCACCGTGCGCATCACCAAGATGTCGGAATTGCGCGGCGCGCCGGTGGTGCTGGTCGGCTCGGCCCAGCTGATGGTGCGCCAGCTCGACAAGCTACTTGGCTACAATATGCGCTACATCGACGTCGACAGCGACGCCGCCGCGTTCCAGAAAGTGCGTTCCGGCGAAGCCTACGCGGCCTTCTCGGTGGCCGGCTGGCCGCACGGCCAGATCAGCCGCCTGGCGCAAAACAGCGGCCTGACCCTGGCCAGCTTCGACGTGCCGACCAGCAGCCCGTACAGCGTGCGCCCGTTCAGCTACAAGAACATCGGCGTCTACAACGTGCAGGCGCTGGCGGTGCAAAACGTGCTGGTCACGCGCCCCTTCAGCGGCAGCAAGATCGGCGACGTGGCCGCCCTGCGCCAACTGCTCGAACGCGAACTGCTGGAACTGAAGGATGGCGATTTCGAGCCGGGCTGGAACGAGATCAAGTCCTTCGATGGCAACGTCGAGTGGACCCGCTTTGCGGGCGTGGCGGCCAAGCGCAAGTAAAGCGGCCGCTGGGCGCGATGTCAGGACGCTTCCAGCCCCGCCAGCAGGCGCTGCACCGCCGCGAACTCGACCGGCTTGGACAGGTGATGGTCGAATCCGGCGGCGATGGCGGCCTCCACATCCGACGGCTGGCCCCAGCCGGTCAGGGCGATCAGGAGCGGCTGCTTTTCGAGCGGCATGGCGCGGATGCGGCGCGCCAGTTCGTAACCGTCGATATCGGGCAGGCCGATATCAAGAATGCAGGCGTGCACCGGATGCGCTTGCAGGTAGTCGGCGGCCTGTTCGCCGCAATGGGCGACAGCGGTGCGGTAGCCGTTCAGGTCGAGCACGGCCGTGAGCATCTGCGCCGCATCGCGGTTGTCGTCCACCACCAGCAGTTGCAGCGCCGCGCCGCTGGCGGGCGCCGCCGCGCCGCGTGCGGCGGCGCCTGCCGCTTGCTGCGACAGCGGCAGGCGCACCGTGAACGTGCTGCCTTTTCCCGCACCGGCGCTGCTGGCGCGCACGCTGCCCTGATGCAGTTCCACCAGGCCCCTGACCAGCGCCAGGCCGATTCCCAAGCCGCCATCGGCCCGCTTGAGCGCCGGTTGGAGCTGCGAAAACATCCCGAACACGCTTTCCAGCGCCTCGGGCGGGATGCCGATCCCGCTGTCGGAGACCGCGATGACGGCCGCGCCGTCGTCTTCGCGCAACGCCAGGGCGATCCGTCCCCCATGCGGTGTGTACTTGCAGGCGTTGGTCAGCAGGTTGACCAGCATCTGGGCCAGCCGGGTCGGGTCGCCCTGCACGAACAAGGGCCGCTCGGGCAGGGCCAGGGTCAGCGCGTGGCCGGCGGCGTCGACCTGGGCCTGGATGTCGGCTACCGCCGCCTGCACCACGTCGCCCAGGCATACCGGTTCGGTGCGCAGCACCAGCTTGCCCTGGCTGATGCGCGCCACTTCCATCAGGTCGTCGACCAGGTGCGACATGTGGCGCAACTGGCGGTCGAACATGTCGACGATGCGCTGGTGCGGCGCGTCGGGGCCCATGCTCATCTTCAGCAGGTCGGCGCCGCTGCGCATGGGCGCGAGCGGGTTTCTCAGTTCATGGGCCAGGGTGGCCAGGAATTCATCCTTGCGCCGGTCGGCCAGCGACAGTTGTTCATTCGCTTCGCGCAGTTTCGCTTCGGCCCCGGTCTGGGCCGCCAGCGCCGCTTCGGCCGCGGCGCGTGCGCGCAGCAGTTCGCGCTCGTAGGCCCGGCGGTCGTTGGCGATGAACATCGCCACCTGGTCGATAAAACCATCGCCCGCGCGGCGCCGGGCGATATTGAGCAGGGCGGGGACCCGGCTGCGGTCCTTGCGCACCAGGTCGACCTGCACTTCGCTGACCGATCCTTGCAACTGCAACAGCGGTGCGCAGTGGGTCTGGTGAAACAGCCGCCCGCCCATGCTGAGCAAGTCTTGCAGGCGCATGCCAGAGGTCATCTCGGCGTCGCTGTAGCCCAGCCACGCCAGCAGCGTGCGGTTGGTGCGCATGATGGCGCCGCCGGTGTCGGTGATCATCAGGCCGCAGGCCGCGTCCGCGAACGCATCCTGCCGCAAGAGAAAATCCGGTTCCGACATGGCCGTCAGGGCAGGCCGTGCGCGGCCAGGAACGAGCGCATCGCATCGGTGCTGGCGCACGGTGCGCTCATGTGCGGGCAATGGCCGATATTGTCGATCAGGGCCAGCACCGCGGCGGGCAGCGTGCGCTGCATGTACTGGCCGACCGACACCGGTGCGATCATGTCGTCGGTGCATTGCAGGATCAGCGCCGGCGTCGACGAACGGGGCAGGTCGGCGCGGTGGTCGGACAGGAAGGTCACGCGCGCGAAATGGGCGGCGATCTCCGGATCGTTGCGGCAGAAGCTGTTGGTCAGCTCCTGGCTCAGTTCGGGCTGCGCCGGCGCGCCCATGATGGCCGGCGCCATATTGCTCGACCAGCCGAGATAGTTGTCTTGCAGGGTCTGGAGCAGTTCGTCGATATCTTCGCGCTCGAAGCCGCCGATGTAGTGGCCATCGTTGATGTAAGAGGGCGACGGACTGACCATGATCTGGGCGGCGAACAGTGCGGGCGCCTTGACGCTTGCCAGTACGCCGACCATGGCCGCGACCGAATGGCCGACGAACACCACCGGGCCTTGCGCGACGGCGTCGACGATCTCGATCACATCGTCGGCATAGCCATGCAAGGTGCCGTACTTGTCGCGGTCGTACGCGGCCGCGTCGGACGCGCCGCTGCCGACCGAGTCGAACAGGACCACGCGATAGCGCTCTTCGAATGCGGGCGCGAGGAAGCGCCACATGGATTGGTCGCAGCCGAAGCCGTGCGCAAACACCAGCGTGGCCGGGCCGTGCCCGCATACCTTGACATTGTTGCGGTGTTCAATGCGCATGCAAATTCTTTCGTGGGAGGGTGGGCAAAACGAACGGCGATTATATCAATAGCAATCGCATCGCGCGATGCCGGCGCCCGCTATCGAACGCCCTGCCGTTCGCGCCAGGCGGCGTCGATCGCCGCCGCCGCGTCGTCCACGCTGTAGGGCTTGGCCAGCGCGCGCACGCGGCCAAGGTCGATGCGCTTGTCGCTGTAGCCGGTGGCCAGCACCACGGCCGTGGCCGGAAAGCGCGTGCGCACCTGGCGCGCCAGTTCGATGCCGTCAATCGCTCCTGGCATGACGATGTCGGAAATGACGACGTCGAACGCCGTCCCCGCGCCCAGGGCCGCCAGGGCTTCGGCGCCGCTGGCGGCCACCCGCACCTGATAACCACGCTCGCAGAGCGCGGGCACCATCATTTCCCGGATCAGGGCGTCGTCGTCGACGAACAGCACGCTGCATTGGGCCGCTGGCGACGCGCCGCGCTGCGCCATGGCCGCTGGCGGCGCGCCGTCTTGCGCGGGCAGCGCGTCGGCGCGCGGCAGCCAGATCGTCACCGTGGTGCCGTGGCCCTGCACGCTGTCGATGTGCAGCAAGCCGCGCGACTGCTCGGCGAATCCGTACGCCTGCGACAAGCCCAGGCCGGAACCGTTGCCGGGTCCCTTGGTGGTGAAGAACGGCTCGGTGGCGCGCGCCAGCACGTCCGCGCTCATGCCGGCGCCATCGTCGGCCACGCTCACGCGCACGAAGTCGCCGGCGGCGAGCGTGTCGAGCGGCGCACCGGGCGCGGCGTTGGCGATCGACAGGCACACCTTGCCACCGGCGCCGATCGCATCCCTGGCGTTGATCAGCAAGTTGAGCAAGGTCATTTCGAATTGCAGCACATCGATCCGCACCAGGTACAGCGCCTCGTCGATGGCAATGCTGAGCGCGATGCTGTCCGGAAGCGCGCTCTTGAGCAGCGGACTGACCGTGGCCACGACCGGTTTCAGGTCGACCAGTTCCAGGTTCACTTCCTGCACCCTGCCGAACGAGCGCATCTGGGCGGTCAGGGCGGCGGCGCGGTCGATCGCTTTCTGGCAGGTGGCCGCGATCCAGGCCAGGCGTTCCGGATCCTGGGTTTTTTGCAGCAGTTGCACCGCGGCCGACAAGGTTTGCAGCACGTTATTGAAATCATGCGCGATGCCGCCCGTCAGGCGCCCCAGCGCTTCGAGCTTCTGGCCCTGCAGCAAGGCGCGCTGGGCGCGCTCGGCGCTGGTGACGGCGTCGCGCACGCGCGCTTCGAGCTCGTTTTTATTGCGCGCGATTTCCGCGCTGGCGTTGCTCAGCGCAAGACCGACCGCATCGGTTTCGGCCAGCCCGAACGGGGTATGCGTGACCGTTTCACCGCGCGCCATGCGCTGCGCGGCCAGGCGCAGGGCGTCGATCGGCGCCACGGTGCGCTTCGCGTAGCGCCGCACCAGCACCAGCACGGCGCCCAGCACCAGCACCAGGATGGTGGCGAGGAAGATCGCGGCATTGACCGCCGGCCGCCGGAGCTGTTCGAGCGGCACATTGAGCACGACGGTCCAGCCGGACGTGTCGCTGCGGGAGAAATACCCGGCCGTGCGCACGCCATCGAGCGTGGTGCCGGTGTGGACCCCGGCCTTTTCTCCGGCCAGGATGCGCCGCAGGAGGGCGTCGCGGACGATCTTGCCGACGAATTTGTCGGCGTGCTGGGTGCGCGCGACGACGGCCCCGCGCCGGTCGATGATCACGCCGACCCAGCCGGCCGGCAACTGCGTGTTCATCAGCAGCGGTTGCAGGTTGTCGACGCCCACGCCCAGGGCCAGGTACTGGCGCACCTGGCCCTGGCGGATCACGGGAACCTGGACCGCGAAATCGTGGCGCTTGCCGATCGGCGCGAAGAACAGGTCGGTGATGACGGTCTCGCGCGGGCCGGCTTTCTGGCGGTAGGCGTGCACCGCAGACGGGGTTTTGGCCAGGTCGGCGCCGAAGGGGACGCGGGTGTTCATGGTCCGGATGCCGGCCAGGTCCGACATTACAATGGTCGAGTTCGGTTTTAGGGGCAGGCTGGCGGCCTGCTGGTAGAACTGCGCGAGGGTCGGCTGGTCCAGCGCGGGCGAGCTTGCCAGGGCGCGCAGGGTGGCTTCGATCGTTTGCAGCTCCTTGTCGATGAGCAAAGACATGACATGGGCAGCCTCCTCGAAGCGTTGCCCCTGTTCCTCGCGCTGTTGATCGTAGACATACCAGACTGCAATGGCCGCGCTCACAAAGGCGGGGATCAGGATCGCCAGGACCAGTTTAAGAAGTCGGGTTCGAATGTTCATCGGTGCATCTGGCCAGGGAACTGTCACGCCCGCGCAAGCCGGGCGACACGGAACTTTACCATACCGCGATGAAACAAATCCGGCGGCGTCGCGTGGTTCGGGCGGCCGATGTTGCATAATTATGGATCGGAAATGCATGCTATCCATACCAAGGGGAATCGAGTGAACAAGCATCTTCAGCATTGCGGCGCCGTGCTGGCCATCCTGGCGGCGGCGGGAACCACGCAGGCGGCGAGCCTGGCATTGCACTGTGGCGACAGCGGCAAGGCCGGCCTGGAAGCGAAGCGCATCAAGGCGATGGCCGCCGGCGTGGTCAAGCGGCAATCGAAGCATGTGTTGCAGGTCGAGGCGGCCGGCAAGACGCTGAAATTCACCGACAAGCCGCCTTACGACGAGCCGCTGGACGGCGAGCGCTATGCATTTTGCGAGCGCAAGGAGGGCTTCATCCTGCTCGCCCATGACAATGGCGACGAGTTGACGGGCAAGCTGGTCAACGAGGCAACGGGCAAGGTCGGCCCCGGCGGCGACGCCGTGCTGTTGTCGGCCGACCGGCGCGCCTACCTGGCCACGTCGCAGGACAACGGCAGGGATGGCGCCACCTGGACGGTGTATGCGCTCGACGGCCGCCAGTCCTGGACCGGGGGCGATTATCTCGTGCATCCCACCAAACCGGACTACAAGGCGGCCGAGCTGTCAGAAGAGCGCTGGGAGGCGAACGGCGAACTGAGCGCGCAGGCGCAGTGCATCGAAGGCAAAATGGCGCCGTGGCGGGTCAAGCTGGTCAAGTCCGGCGGTGCGTGGAACTGGCACCCCCACCGCAAATGCCCCGATGCATGATTGGCTGCGTTGAAGGCGGAGCATGAACATCGACCTGTTGACGTGGATTGTGACCGGGGAATTGGCGGGAATCGTGCCCGGCGATCATAAAGACCTTGTGCGCCGGGCCTGGGGCGATCCTGCGGGCTGGGGCAGTAGCGCCGACTTCGCTTTGAAAGTGGACGACTGCATGAACGCCGACGTCTGGGGGCATGGCCTGTGGACGTCGTATTACGAAGGTGCGAGCCTGGATGGCGTTTCTTGTTGCGTTAGCGCGCGTGCCGACCTTGGCTGGCATTTCGACATGGGCGCCATCGATCCCCTGTTTTTCGACAGCACCGATAAGGTCGAGAGGATCCTGACGCGGCACGCTATCGACTACTTCAGGCTGCCCAAGATTTTTCACGTTCAAAACGTGAAGACAGGCGAGGTGCTCGAGCGTAAACGACGCCTGGCTGCGCCGGTCATCATCGCCGGGAACGCGTTCGCCACGAGGATCACGTTCGATGCCGATGGCCGGACAGAGCTGATCAGCAATCCCGTGAGCCTCAGGAGGCAAACGTTGGCATTTTCCCGGCTCGATGCGGATCCGTACGTCATTTATCCAGCGCAGACCCCGGACGATCGGGTTCGCTGACAGGCTGGCCGGCCGCGTTCGCGCCGCCACGGCGCGCTCAGCGCACGACCTGCGGGTCCGGAACCAGATACGCGGCCGGCTGCGCCGTGGCGGCCCCATCGAGCCGCGTGCACAGCGATTCCATCGCGGCCATGGCCTCGCGCAGGCCGGCCAGGCCCGACTGCGCCTCCAGCAGGCACACCCACGGATCGATCCCGAAGCGCTGGGCCGCGTGCCAGTCGGCCCAGTCGTATTCCAGGGTCAGCCTGAACAGGTCGCCGGGGCTGGCGTCGGCCTGGATCAGCGCTTCCTGGCCGATGACGTACAAGGCCAGCGCCAGCGCCAGCACGCCGCCCTCGCGCTGGCGCAGCAGGGTACACAGCTCGTCGCTCTGAAGCAGCTTCATCGGTTTTGCCCGCGCCGCCGCCACGCGCCGCGTCAGGCCGCCGCCCGCCTCGGGCAGGGGCGCCGTGCCGTTGATGTCGTCGATAGAGCGCTCGAGGAAGCTGTCGGGCAGGAACAGGCTGACGATCGGATAGATTGCCTGGATCATGGCGCTCGTGCCTCAGAACGCCAGGCTACCCGACAACACCACGGTGCGCGGGGTCGCCGCCACCAGGTAGCCGGCGTCGAACGAGGAGCCGGTCGAGGCCCAATAGTTGCGGTTGGCGGCATTGTCGATGCGCGCGCGCAGGGTCAGCGTGCGCGCGCCGATGCTGGTCAGGTAACGCGCACCGATGTCGATGCGGGTCCAGGCCGGCACTTGCTTGTTATTGGCCAGGTCGGCATATTGGGTCGAGGTGTACAGCGAGCGCAGATTGACGCTCAGGCCGGACACGCCGGGCACATCCCATTCCGCGCTGGCATTTAGCTGCGTTTTCGGGGCGCCGATGGCGTGCTTGCCGTTGTTGGCGGCGATGTTGGTGTTGCCCTGTTCGGTATCGAGCAGGGTCAGGCCGCCCAGCAGGCGCACGCCGCGCAGCGGAGCGCCGAACAGCGACAATTCCACGCCTTGGTTGCGTTGTTCGCCGAACAGGCCGGCCACATCCCCCTGGATGGCCAGCAACGGTTTGGCGGTCGTAAACACCGCCGCGCTCATGCCGAGTTTGCCGCCGTCATACTTGACGCCGGCTTCCTTCTGTTTCGACTTGTACGGCGAAAACACTTCGCCGAGATTGGCCACCTGGCGCCCGGCCGCGGTGTTGCCGCTGGCCACAGGTCCCTTGACCAGGGCTTCGATGTAGTTCGCATACACCGACACGCGCTTGTTGACCTTGTACACCACGCCGGCCACCGGGGTGTTGGCGCTGCCGTCGTACTGCGAGGTTTGCTGCGCGCTGCCGTAGGCGAAACCGGCATCCTTGATGGTCTGGCGGCGCAGGCCGAGGGTGATCATCACATTGTCGTCGAGCAGGGAAACGGTATCGGCCATGGCGTAGCTGGTGAGGATGGTTTTTTGCGTGATGCGCGGGTCGCCCATCACCCCGCCGGTGAAGAAATCGGGCAGTGGCGCGGCCGCGTCGAGCGGGTGGTAGATGTTGGTCGGCACGCCGGCAAAATTACTGATCGCGTAGGCATTTTTCGCCTCGTTCCAATGTCCCGACCAACTGGCCACCAGCGCGTGCGCGAGCGCGCCGGTGCGCACCCTGGCGCGCAAGCCGAGTTCGCCGGTGCGGATTTCCTGCTTGCGCGCATTGTCGAAGCGGTACACGCTGGCATTGCCGTCGAGCGAAGACAGCGCCGGCTCGCCCAGGCTGTTCGATTCCTTGGTGGACCGGGTGCCCACGGCCGCCCAGGCGGTCATCTCATTGCCGAGCTCAACTTCGGCGCGCATCGTGCCGAATACATCGCGTTCCCTGGAAAAGCTCCAGGGCTGGCCGAAGTTACGCCTGGCGTCGGGCGCGCCGGGAATGGCGGCGATGCCGGCCGTGCCGACGCTCGGACGCGGCGCGTCGAGGTCGAAATCCTGGTAGCCCGCATCGGCCGACAGGCGCAGCGCGCGCGCGCGGTAATCAAGGCCCACCGAGAACATGCTCACCCCGTGTTCTTCGCGCGCCACGCTGGTTTCGCCGCCGCGTTTGGCGGCATTGACGCGCATGCCGAACTGTTGCTTGTCGCCAAAGCGGCGGCCGAGGTCGATTGCGGCGTAGGCATGGCCGCCACTCTCGATGCCGACTGTTACTTCGGTCAGCGGACTGTTGCCGGCGCGCTTGGGCATCAGGTTGATGGCGCCGCCGCTGCCGCTGCCGCCCGGCGCGGCGCCGTTCAGGAACGCGCTGGCGCCGCGAAACACTTCCACCCGTTCCAGCAGTTCGGGCGAGACATACTGGCGCGGCAGCACGCCATACAGGCCGTTGTAGCCGACATCGTCCGAATCGAGCGCGAAGCCGCGGATCATATAGACTTCCTGGAAATTGCCGTAGCCGCGAGACAGGCGCACCGCCGGGTCGCTCTGCAGCAGGTCGCCGACGCTGCGGGCCTGCTGGTCGGCGATGAACTGCTGGGTATAGCTGGTGCTGCTGAACGCCGAATTCATGATGTCCATATTGCCCAGCAAGCCCATGCGCCCGCCGCGCGCCACCTGGCCGCCGGCATACGCCCGCGACAAGCCTTCAGCCGACGCGTCGGCCGACGCCGTTACGGTGACGGTGGGAATGGCGGCGTCGCTCTCGACGGCGCTGGTCTGCGCCTGCGCGGCGAAGCTGGCCAGCAGGAAGGCGGCGAGGGCGAAAGGGGTGGGGGCGAAGTGAGGGCTATGCATGGCGGGTTGTCAATAAGTCAGGTGGAAACGATTCCCATTATAAACTGCCAGGTGCGCAGGTTTCTGGCAATTGAGAATGATCTCCATTATCATTCGCGTTTAGCCACTGTGCCAGCCTGCCCGGCGCGCCTCTGTCATGACACCGAATACCGTCCGCCGATGGGCCTGGATACACAAGTGGACCAGCCTGGTCTGCACGATCTTCATGCTGCTGTTATGCCTGACCGGCCTGCCGCTGATCTTCCATCACCAGATCGGGGAACTGCTGGGCAACGAGATCGTCGCGCCCGAGATGGCGCCCGGCACGCCCAAGGCCAGTGCCGACACCGTGATCGGCGCCGGCCTGGCCCTGTATCCGGACATGGTGATGCAATACATGTCGCAGGAAGCCGACGACGACAAGATCTGGCACCTCACCGTGGGCAAGACCCGGCTCGACCCGGATTTCAAGTCGATCGCGGTCGATTCCCGCACCGGCAAAGTGATCCGGGAAAACAAGTTCGAAGGCACCTTCATGAACATCATGCTGCGCCTGCACGCGGACCTGTTCGCCGGGCTGTGGGGCATGCTGTTTTTGGGGTTGATGGGATTTCTGTTCCTGATTGCCACGGTGTCCGGCGTGGTGCTGTACGCGCCCTTCATGCGCAAGCTGCAATTTGGCACCGTGCGGCGCGAGCGCGCCAGCCGCCTCAAGTGGCTCGACATGCATAACCTGCTCGGCATCGTCACCCTGGTGTGGGCGCTGGTGGTCGGCGCCACCGGCATGATCAATACCTGGGCCGACCTGCTGCTCAAGTACTGGCAGAACGACCAGTTGGCCGCCATGATCGCCCCCTACAAGGACCTGCCCGCGCCGGCCGCGCTGGGGCCGTTGCGGCCGGGGGTCGACGCTGCGCTCAAGCTCGAGCCCGGCATGCAGGTCGGCTTCATTGCCTGGCCCGGCACCGCGTTTTCCAGTCCCCATCACTACGGCATCTTCATGCACGGCAAGGAAGCGCTGACCTCGCGCCTGTACAAGCCGGTGCTGGTCGATGCCGTGACCGGCCGCGTGACCGACAGCCGCGACCTGCCGTGGTACCTGACCGGCTTGCTGATTTCCCAGCCATTGCACTTTGGCGATTATGGCGGGGTCTGGATGCAAGTCTGGTGGGCCTTGCTCGACATCGCCACCATCGTGGTGCTGGGCAGCGGGCTCTACCTGTGGCGCAAGCGCTCGCGCGCCGGCAACCCGCAGCTCAGGGGCGCCGCCGTGGCCGCCGGGAGCGCGCCATGAAAGCGCCGTTCCTGGCCCTGTGGGGCTGGCCCATCGTGTTTGGCGTGCTCACCTGCGTCGGCCTCGTCGCGGCCCTGCTCGGCGATGGCTGGTGGGGTGCGGTGTCGGCCGCGACCCTCGGCATGCCGGTGCTGGCGTGTGGCTGGTATGGCCTGAAGCGCTAGCGCGCCGTTCCCGCCGCGAGCGGCGGTGGGCGCCTCCCAGCGACCGGGTCGATCGGCGCCGGCCACAGGCCGAGGTGCGCAGCCAGCACCACCGTGCCGGCTGCGGGAATCCACAACAGGCGTACTGACTTAGCGGAACGCGTAGTTCACGCTGCCATAAAAGCGCCGTCCGCGCGGGTCGGTGTAGGTCGGGTCGTAGCCGGAGATGAAGAAGTTGGCCTGGTTCGAGTACGGCGGTGCCTTGTCGAACAGGTTTTGCACGCCGGCGCGCAGTTTCAGGTTCTTGCCAAACTCATAGGCCAGCGACATGTCCCACAGCGAATACGCTTTTACGCGGTTGGCCGCCACCACAGTGCCGTTGTCGACGTTGATGGCCGAGTTCTGGTCGTCGTAGCCGGCCGAAAAACTGTTGGACACGGTGGCCGAGAGCGGACCCTGGTCCCAGTCCAGGCTGACCGTATGGCGCCAGCGCTGCACCACGCTGTCGGTGACGAACTTGCCCAGGTTGCTGATGTACGGGTCGCCCGTGGCGGTCTGGATTTTCGAATCGAGCACATAGGTGCCGTTCAGGCGCGCGCCAAAGCGGCCCAGGCCGGTGGTCGCGCTGCGCAGGTTGACCACCAGGTCCAGCCCGCTGGCGATCTGGGCGCCACGGTTTTCCTTGTGCAGTTCGATGTACTCGATCACGCCGTCTTCATCGCGGTGGACCAGGCCGCCGTACTTGCCCAGGTTGCCGAGGATGATGTCGTCGCCGATTTCGCTGATCAGATCGGTACGCTTGATTTTCCAGTAGTCCAGGCTGGCGTTCCAGTGCTTGCCCGGCTCCATCACGATGCCGGCCGACACCTGGCGGCTGCTTTCCGGTTTCAGGTTGACATTGCTGTAGCGGCGCGTATCCCAGTTGGTGGCGCAATCGGCATAGTTGTTATCCACGGTGGCGCAGTAGACCGGGTCGGGCAGGGTGGCGGTGCTGCTGTAGACGGTCGGGCGGTACAGGTCGGACATCGACGGCGCGCGGAAGCCCTTGCCGGCCGAGGCGCGCACGGTGAGTGCCTTGTTCGGGGTGTACGCCATGCCGATTTTCGGGCTCAGGGCGCCGCCGACTCGTTGGTAACGGTCGTAGCGCGCCGAGAACTGGCCCTGCCACTCCTTGGTGAAGGGCGCCAGCACTTCGCCGAACACCGCGACCACCTTGCGCTGGTCGCTGGTGGCCTTGCCGCCTTCGGGCGCGGAATCGTTGTTGATGTTGTCGCTCATGAGCAAGGCCGACGGATTGAAATCGGTGCGCTCGCGGCGCGCTTCGGCGCCCACCGCCACGCCCAGGTCGCCGCCGGCCAGCGTCGTCAAGGAACGCGAGGCCTTGAAGTCGAGCGAATCCATGGTGCCGCGCGCGCGCCGCACCACGTCGTTGACCTGGATGCTGCCCAGCAGCGCCACGCCTTCGGCGCCGGACGGGCCGAAGGGATTGATCCTGCCGTCGGCCACGCCAGCGAGCAGCTTGTCGAGCAGCACGTAACCGTGGGTATCCCTATCCTTGACGGTGTTCACGCTGTGGTTGTAGCCCACGTCGTAATCCCAGCCGGCCGCGATGCCGGTCACGCCGGCCACGTAGCGCTGGCTTTCGCTGGTCAGTTCGCTGGTGCGCATGCCGGCTTCATTGAGCCGCATGCGCAGCTGGAGTTCGCCGGGATTGTCGTCATCGAGCTGGTCCAGGCCGCTATTGGCCAGGGCTGGGATCTTGCGGTAATCGATGTAGGCGGTCACGCGCGCCGACGAGCCGACGTAATTGGTGCGCGAGCGGCTCAGGGCCATTTCGGCGTAGGCCTGGGTGTCGGCGCCGAGCTTGAACACGCCGCGGCTGAGCAGGTTCTGCTTGTTCGACTTGGGGTACAGCTCGGTGTCGCCCATGTAGTTGTAGGTGCAGGCATCCACGCCGCCGGTGCCGTCCGGCAGGTACAGATTGGCCGGCGCCGCGCAGGTGGGGATCGCCAGGTTGATCTGGCGGTTGGTAATCGGCCGGCCGTTGAGCAAGAAGCCGGTTTCCTGCAGGTAGTCGCGCTGGGACGAGGAGAGGCGGATGTTCGCCGGGCTGGTATAGCTCGACAGCAAATGGCCGAGGCGCTGCGGGATCCGCAGTTCATTGATGAAGCTGCGCTGCGAGGTGTTCAGGCGCTCGGTGCTTTGCACGTCGAGCACGGCGAACACGTTGTAGCCGTCCTTTTCCAGTTCGCCGGTGCCCAGGCTGAGGGTGGCGGCGCGCTTGCCGGCGCCGCCTTCCTTGGTGCCGAGCGCGTAGGCGTTGATCTCGACGCCACGGAAATCCTTGCGCGTGATGAAGTTGATGACGCCGCCGACCGCGTCGGTGCCGTACAGGGCCGAGGCGCCGTCGAGCAGCACTTCGACGCGCGAGATGGCCGCCGCCGGAATATTGTTCAGGTCCACGCCGGAATCGTCGCCAGGGGACGCGAAGTTGGCCATGCGCCGGCCGTTGAGCAGCACCAGGGTCGACGAGGTGCCGATGCCGCGCAGGTTGGCGCTGTTGAAGCCGCGCTGGTCGCCGCCGACGTTGATGCTGGCGCCATCGGTCAGGCCGCCCACGTTCGACGAGATGCGCGCCATCAGTTCGGCGGCGGTGGTCACGCCGGTCTTCTCGATTTCTTCGCGCGTGACGATCTGCACCGGCAGCGGGGTTTCGGTGACGATGCGCTTGATGGCCGAACCGGTGATTTCTACCTTCGGCATTGGCGCCTCGCTCGCCTGGGCCGAGGCGGCGCCATGGGCCAGCAGGCCGGCGCAGGCGCTCGCGTGCAGCGCCCCGCGGACGGCGCGCGTCAGGCGCGAAACAGGGAAAAATTGAGGATTCTGGCGGTCTTGCTGGCGCATGCTGGAGGCTCCGTGGGGATGAGGGAATTGCGGTGACGCCTATGGCGTCGATGGAAGCCATGTCGGCCACGATATCTGACACCGTCTCTGCTGCCGACGGCAGGAAGTGGTTTTTCCGGAGCAGAAAAAGAGGGTTGGTCGATCAAGGTGATGGCTGTCTGACGCGCAATGAGTATTTAACAAGCTTTCCACTGTACGCAGTTCGTGACGAAAGCTCAATAGGGGACCTCGAAAAACCTACTGCGCGGTGCATGCGGCGGCCCGGGCCGCGCGCCACAGACACGGGTCAACCCATCGATACTGTTGCGTTTTCGCCCGCTATGCATGCGCTCCCGGCATGCCGACTGGGTGGAAAAGCTATCTTATTGGCAGGATTGCAACTATAATTAATGTCCATTTAAAGTAGTAAAGAAAGTAACTCATGTTAATGACGAATATCGAAACCATTCCGGGCAAAACCATCATGACCTGCCACGGCGTGGTCTCGGGCAGCACCGTGCGCGCCAAGCACGTCGGGCGCGACATCATGGCCGGCCTGAAAAATATCGTTGGAGGCGAGCTCAAGGGTTACACGGAGCTGCTCAACGAATCGCGCGACAGCGCCATCGAACGCATGCAGGCCCAAGCCAGGCAGATGGGCGCGAATGCGATCGTCAACGTGCGCTTTTCGACCTCGTCCGTGGCCGCCGGCGCCGCCGAAATCTATGTGTACGGCACCGCCGTCACCGTGGGCTGAGACGATGGGTGAGTTAGTCGTCATCGGATCGTGGCTGGTGTTGGTCGTGATCGGCTATTTCTTCGGCCGCGCCGCCGAGGCCAAGCACTACGCATCGATCCACAGCCGCGAAAAAACCTGGCTGCATCTGCCATCGACCTCGCTCAAGACCTTGCTCGATCCGGCCCGTCCGGTCGAACGTAGTGAGCTGGTGTACGGCAACGTGGTGGTCTCGATCGATTACTTCAAGCAGGCCGTGCTGGGATTGCGCTCGTTCATCGGCGGCGCCGTCACCTCGCACGAAACGCTGATCGACCGCGCCCGCCGCGAAGCCGTGCTGCGCCTGAAGGAAAGCTGCCCCAACGCGCACGAGATCGTCAACCTGCGCCTGGAAGCGATGTCGATTTCCGGCAAGCGCCCCGGCAGCGTGACGTCGGTGGAAGTGCTGGCCTACGGCACCGCCATCTACTTCGCCAAGTAAGAAGCGCCATGAAATACCAGCCTTCGCTGCCCGAACATAACGACAACATTTCCGACCAGCATCCGCTGAAGGATTTTTTCGTGATCGGGCTGTGGCTGGTGGCGGGCACGGCCTTGCTGTTCTGGATGCTGGCGCTGGCCGTCGATACGGTGGTCGAGCGGCTCGACCACGAAAGCGAGGCGCGCCTGTACGCGCTGCTGCCGGCCAAGGCGATCGAGACCGCGCCCGCCGAGCGCCCCCGGCAAGTGCAGGTGCAGACGCTGGTCGACAGCCTGCGCGCCTGCGCCGGCCTGCGCTTGCCGTCGAACGTCACCCTGTACAAGTCGGACACCCCCAACGCTGCGGTTCTGCCGGGCGGCAATATCGTCGTGTTCACCGGCTTGCTCGACGAGGTGAAGTCCGAAAACGGCCTGGCCTTCGTGCTGGCGCACGAGTTGTCGCACATCACCCAGCGCGACCATTTACGTGCGCTGGGGCGCGGCATCGTGCTGTTCGGCGTGTCGGCGCTGCTGACCGGCAGCGATTCGGGGCTGAGCGACTTGCTGGCGCCGGTCGGCCAACTGGGCGACGCCACATATTCGCGCACGCGCGAGGCGGCGGCCGATGCGGCGGCCCTGCGCATCCTGCATTGCCGCTACGGCCATGCGGGCGGGGCGACCGAGCTGTTTGCGGCCCTGAAAGAGGGTGACGCCGACCCGACCGGCCTGTCGCACTACGTGGCCTCGCATCCGGCCATGCAGCAGCGCATCGATGCGCTCGACGCCGCCATCCGCGCCGGCGGCATGACAGTGGGGCCGGTCACGCCGCTGGCGCCAGCGCCCTGACACCTGCCCGAAAAGCACGCAGGTGCATTTTTATGTTTAGAAGCAATGACTTAGCGTGCGAGCGGCTGGCTTGTTAACAAACTTATCCACAGATTCTGTTTGCAACTTAAGGCCGGATGGCAACTGTCCACAGTGCCCGAAAATCGGGCAGTGCCATTTTCTCCTTTAAAAGCAAGGACTTGACGACGTCGCGAGTGGCTTGTTAACACACTTATCCACAGAATTTGTTTACAACTGTGGACAGCTGGCCGATGCAAGGCCCGCCGGGCGCAAAACATCTTTACAAATCCACCCGATTCGCTAGACTTCGAGTCCTGATGTTAGCGCTAACTTCTGGAGGCGGCATGGTCGGCAAGGATGACAAGATGCGTTGGGTGGTGATGGGGGTGTCCGGCTGCGGCAAGAGCACGGTCGGGCAAGCGCTCGCGCAGGAGCTCGACGTGACGTTCGTGGAGGGCGACCAGTATCATCCGGCCGCGAACGTGGCCAAGATGTCGGCCGGGGTGCCGCTCGACGATGCGGACCGGGCCGGATGGTTGCTTGCCCTGCAAGCGCAGATCCGGGAGGCGCGCGCGCGCGGCGCCGGCCTGGTGCTGTCGTGCTCGGCGCTCAAGCGGCGCTACCGCGACCTGCTGCGCGAAGGTGATCCGGCGCTGCGCTTCGCCCACCTGGACGGGCCGCGCGAACTGATCGCCGAGCGCATGCGCGAGCGCGCCAATCACTACATGCCGCCCGCGCTGCTCGAGAGCCAACTGCGCGACCTCGAACCGTTGCAGCTTGATGAAGCCGGCGTGGTGCTCGACATCGGCAGCGCGCCGGCCCTGCAGGTGGCGCGCATCCTCGGCGGCCAGTGAGGCCTGGCCGGCGTCAGCCTTCGCCGGCGCCGTAGATGCAGGCGATATAGGCCGAGCCGTCGCCTGGCGCTCCCACTTCGATCATCCCGCCGCCTTTGACGTTGCGCTTGTAGTTCGGCCCCTTCACCTTGGCTGCCCTGGCGGCGTCTTTCTGCGACATCCCGACGAATTTGGCGTTGTAACCGCCGCCGCCGTTCTGGTCGTCCTCGGTCACGCTGATCAGGGTGGTCTTGATGCCGAACACAGTCAGCGGCGCCGGCAGGACAATGTCATCGAAGCTGTTGGGGTCTTTCACAAACACTTTCACGGCATCCGTATAGACCAGCTTCTTCTTGCATTCGAGCGCGGCGACCAGGTGCGGTGCGGCTTTGGCGAAATCGGCCAGGGTCTGCGCGCTGGCGGCCGGCGTTTGCGCCTGGGCGCTGGCGAACAGGGTAGTCAGTGCGGCGGCGAGCAGGCTGCGGGTCAGGGCATGATGCATGCTGGATGGGCTTTCGTGTGATCGTATTGGTGACATATAATAGTGTTGATAAATATACCATATGAAAGCATGCAATGCGAATCGTAAGCGGGCTCTCCACCTTGATCGTTGCTGCCGGGCTGCTGTGCTGTGGGCCGGCGTTTGCGCGGGCGCTCGACGTGAACAAGGTGCGGCCGACCGGCTTGACCGTGAATCAGGCCAAGCGGGTCCTGATGGTGGTGCTGGAACACGAGCGCGTGGACATGTCCGACACAGCCTGGTGGATCGACGAACCATTCCGTGGCGGCGACGACCTGTATCCGGGCTATCGTACCTTTGGCCTGGTGTACAGCCACCCCAAGAACGCCATGTCTTTTACCCACGGTCATTACGCGGTGAATGTGCTGACCGGGGATGTCTGGGTGGCGAACGCCTGCAAACGCATCAGCTTTCCGGCCCTGTCGACACTTCAGCAAGGTATTTCTTCGCGCACTGGCAAACATCGCCCGAGCGCCAGGGTGGCGCGCGACGACTTCGGCTGCTGATGCTGGCATCTCCCCGCCAAAGCGTTCGCGCAACGGGTCCTGGGCCAGCCGCTTCCGGCGCGGCTATTGCGCCGCGGCGATGCACGGGTTGACCGTGTCCGCGTCCAGGTTCAAGGTGCGCAGCATGGTCGTGCGCGCGCACAGGGCGAAGGCCGGCATGGCGTCGTTGATCGACATGCGCGGTTTGTACTTGGGCGCGATCTGGGAATAGCAGGTCACCATCGATTCGTCGAGCGTCGCAGCGAAACGCGCGCGCGAGACCCCGTGGCAAGCGACGATCTTCTCGCTGATGGTCTTGCTCGATGCGGCGCTGCGTCCGCGCACGTAGGCGAACGCGGCGTCGGTGGCGACCAGGCCTTGCGCGTCCGGCGCCAGCTGCGACTTGTCGAGGTTGGGGGCCGGCGCCGGGTCCGCCGCGTGCGCGGGCACGCCGGCGGCGACGGCCGCCGCGAGAATCAGGGTAGTGAGGATGGTGGTGCGCATGGTGCTCTTTCTGGTGGGATAAATCGGTCTAGCGTGTGGCCAGCGCTTGCAGTTCCGCCGTCATGAGCTTTTTCGGCACGAACGCCAGGGCGTCCGGCGATGCCGCCACGGCCACGTCGACCATCGCCTGCGTGATGCGGCGCTGCGCGATTTTCGACAACGCCAGCGGGTGCGTGCGCAGCCCGCGCAGCAAGGCTTCATCGTCCGCCGCGGACAAGGTGGCCTTGGCCTCGGGCGCCAGCCAGGTCGTATCCGCCGTCCAGTCGGGTTCAAAACCCCTGTCGATCGCCAGTACCGTCGCCGCTTCCAGCGCACTGTCGAACGCGCGGCCGAGGGCGCGGTAGGACAAGGCCAGCAGGAAGTGCGCGTTAACCGGAAACTCCAGATAGTCCAGCGCCAGGGTGGCGTCGCCGATCGCGCCGGCGTAGTCCTCGTTCCAGACCCGCACCCAGGCCCGCAGCGCATAGTGCCGGCCGCGCAGCTTGCGTGTCCATTCATCCCCGGCGCCCGCTGCCAGGCCGGCCTCGATGACGCGGGTGCAGATGTCTTCTTTCATCCCGTCCGGCACCCAATAGATCGCTCCCACGTCCTGCGCGACCGCCGCCGTGCATACATCGATGCTGCGCAGCGCCGGCGGGACGAAGGCGAGCGTGTCGCCGCCATGCTGTACCGAGGCCAGGCACAAGGCGGGCGTGACCAGGTGGGCCGGAATGTATTCCAGTAGCGCCGAGTGGCGTTCGCGCACAGCGCGCGCCGCGATGTCGGCAGTGATCCCCTGCTTGCGTACGGTGCGGATGTCCGAGATGTCCAGCTGCAATGCCAGTGCTTCGAGTTCCGGCGTGCGCAGCCAGAGCGGGATTTTGTACAAACTGACGCCGGCGCGCAGCGCGCGTTCGCTCATCGGAGCATCGATCAGGGCGCCCCAGTAGTTCCACAGGGCGTTCTGGTCCCAGCGGGTGCGCGGTTTGCTGCGATAGGCGTCATGCGCGATCCAGGCGTCGTCCTCGCCGTATAGCGCGCGCCAGCGCCAGGCCTTGGGCGCTCATGCAGACGTCGGGAATCGCGCGTGCGCAATCGACACTTTTGCGTACCAGCGCTTCCAGCCGCTCCGGCGTCTGGAAACGTTCGGGCAGGTACTCCAGCGCGGCCGCGTGCGCTTTCGTGGCGGCGTCGGCCAGCTCGGCGCTGATCTGGTCGTCGGCGAGCTCGTTGATGCCGGTGGGCGATTCGGTCACCAGGGCCAGCAGGGCCTCATGGCTCATGGTGGCCGGCTCGTCCTCGCCCTCGTCTTCGTCGTCTTCGTTCTCGTCCTCGCTGTCTTCGTCGCCGGGCAGCTTGTCGAACGCTTCCAGCGCCAGTTCCAGCGTTTCAAGGTTCGGCGCGCAGGTCAGCCACAAGTCACCCCACTCGTCGCCGTCGCCGGTGTCGCCGCTCCAGTTCAGGGCCAGCCACAGGCGGTTCGCCTCGGGGGCGTCGTCCGTGCCTGGCAGGGCAGTGTCAAGGCGGATCGGCCAGGCGTAGTACCAGGTGTTGTGCGGCTGGCCGGCAAAGTCGGGCTTGTTATCGACCGGGCCGAATTGCGCGCTCAGCCGCTCCACGCAGTCCTGCTGGATGTGGTGCAGAAGCGCCCTGCGTTCCTCCGCCAGGAAGGGGTAGTAGCCGACCAGTTCTTCGTTGAGGTAGAAGCGGACAATGCGGCTGCGCGTGGCCAGGTAGCTGGCGAGCGCCGCTTCGACACCGGCGTCCTCATCGTCATCTTCATCCTCGTCTTCGTCTTCGTCCTCGTCTTCGCCCTCGTCCTGGTCCTCGCCCTGGTCCTCGTCCTCATCGTCGAGTTTTCCTTCGCGTACGAGCAGTTGCAGCTTGCGTTCGGTAGCGAGCAGCATCGCCCTGGCGAAGTCGACCAGGGCATCAAGCGAGGGGAGCTTGTCCATCAGGGAGTGCGGCGGGGCCACGAAGAAGCGCTCCGGCAGTGCGATCGGCTCGCCTGCGGGGCTGGTCCAGAGCAGGCGCGCATCGGCGTCGTAGAGCGCCGCAAACTGGCCCTGCGCCGACGCTTCGCGGCGCAGGCGGAAGGCGATGCGGGCGTCGCGCCCGAGCATCAGCAGGTCGTCGTCGTCGCCGAAGAAAACGGCCAGCGGCGTGTCCGCTTCCGCTTCCTCGAACATGCCGTCCTTGTCCGTCAGCGGTTCCAGGGCGTTGGCAGGCACCGCGACGAATTCGCCTTCGATGTCCAAGATGCCCCATGTGGCCGGCGGATTGGGCTGGCCCTCGACGCGCTCGCAGTAGTGCGCAGTGCGACCGAGGGCGATGCCGTGCTCGTTGATCTCACCGCCCCAGTCCATGCCGGGAATGTGCACCGCGCCATGGCGCGTGACGTAGGTCTGGTCGTTCTCGCGCAGCATGCCGCCGACCATATTGGTGCTTCCGACGGGCGCACCCAGGAAAAATTTGTCGCCGCGCGCATCCAGAAAGCCGGTGTCGTAATCCCAGCTGCTTTTCCCCTGTCCGAAAAATGCCAGGCCGTCGGCATTGAAGTCTTCAATAAACCGGTAGCCGGGCTGTGCGATCCATTCGCCGCGCGCGTCGATCAGGCCATACCGGTCTTCTCCGACCGATACCGGCGCCGCGCCACCGGCGCAAAAACGCAGTGCCTTGACGAAGCGCGGAGCAATCGCCCAGCCGCCCTGTTGGTCCAGATAGCCGGCCTGGTCGCGCTTGCCGCTCCTGGCCACCGCCAGGCCGTTCGCGCAAAAATCACCGGCCTCGCAAAACTCGCCGTCGAAAGCAAACTCGCCGCGCTTGTCGATGTAGCGAAAGGTGTCGGGCGCGACCAGCACCGCCGCCAGGCCGGCATGGAAATGCCGCCCGCCGATCAAGCGCGGCGCGATCGCTGTCGTGCCGTCCGGATGCATGAAACCCAACAGTCCATCCTTGCGGTACGGCGCCAGGCCATCGGAGAAGGGGTGGGTATTTTCCAGCTCGGGCGCAACCACCCAGCGGCCGCCCGCATCGATGTAGCCGGCGCCGCCGCCGATGGCTTTGGCGGGGGCGATCAGGCCGCCCTTGCCGTCGTCGCTGAAAGCCCCGACCCATCGCAGCGCGGGCGAGGCCGGCATGACCCGGCCTTCGTGCACCAGGAGGATTTCGCGCGGGCCGTCGCCAGCCTGCAAGTGATTGCGGATCAAGATCGGATGCGTTGGCATGTGGCGGGTTCTCGTGTGGGAAGAGTCAAGAGTCAAGCGTGTCGGACCGCTTGTTAAGTCAATATTCTAACCGCGCGCCTTGATTTTTCGTCAAGATCGCGTCTGTGGCCGCACCGCGCTTTCACAGGGATTGGTTCACGGCAGTTGCGCGCGCAGCCGTTCGATGGCGAACTCGGCGAACTGGCGCACCCTGGGCGACAAATGCAGCGCGTGCGGATACACCACCTGCAGCGGCTCGCTCGGCGCGCTGTAGTGCGGCAGCACGCGCACCAGCGTACCGGCGGCGAGATCCTCGCTCACATCCCACAGCGCCTTGTAGAAAATGCCGCCACCTTCGCGCGCGATGGCTTGGGCCGCATCGCCATCGTTGCAGAAAAAGGTTGGCGTGATGGCGGCCGTGACCGGTTTGCCGTCGCGCTCGAACACCCAGTGCCGGGTCGAGTCGGCGCGGTACACGATGCAGGCGTGCCGGACCAGATCCTCGGGCGCGAGCGGGGCGCCGTGCCGTTCGATGTAGCCGGGCGAGGCGCACATGATGCGGTAGCCGGTGGCGATCGGGCGCGCGATCATGCTCGAATCGTTCAGGTTGCCGAAGCGCAGGGCCACGTCGATGGCCGACTCGACCATGTCGACGTAGGCGTCGTCCAGGCTCAGCTCGATGCACAGGGCCGGATGCTGGCGCTGGAAGGCGGCCGCGATGCCGCTCATGTAGCGCCGCCCGAAGCCGCGCGGCGCGGCCACCCGCAACAGGCCGGCGATGCTGGTGCGGCTGTCGGTCATGTCGGCCTCGGCATCCTGGACCTCGGCCAGGATGCGGATGCAGCGCTGGTGAAAGCGCGCCCCTTCCTGCGTGAGCGACTGCTTGCGCGTGGTGCGGTTGAGCAGGCGCACGCCGAGCCGGTCTTCCAGCGCCGCCATGCGCTTGCTCACCACCGCCAATGACAAGTCGAGCTCGCCGGCGGCGTCGGTCATGCTACCGGTCTGCACCACGCGCGCAAAAATGCTCAGGTCGAGAATGTTGTCGATCATGCGATTATCAACGCTGCATAGATAGACATTGTATTTTTACCCCATGTATCAATGAAAGTGAAATAAATATAATCGATCGCCTCACAACTTTCAAGGAAGTAACATGAAAAACACCGTCCTGATCGGCGCACTGGCGGCCGCCTTCCTCACGTTTGGCGCGGCCGCGCCCGCCGCATTCGCCCAGGCCGCGCCAGGCGCCCGCCTCAACAAGGTCCAGCCCGGCTACCATCATTTCAAGGTGGGCAATGTGAACGTGACGGCCTTGTCCGACGGCACCCTGGCGATTCCGCCCGCCGCGCTCCTGACCAACGTGGCGCCGGCGCAAGTGGCGGCGCGCCTGGCGGCCACCTTCCAAGGCACCCATGTGGACGCGTCCGTCAACGCCTACCTGATCGAGAGCGGCGCGCGCCTGCTGCTGGTCGACACCGGCAGCGGAGAACTGTACGGCCCGACCCTGAACAAGCTGGTCGCCACCCTGGAAGCGGCCGGCTACCAGCCCGGACAGATCACCGACATCCTGATCACGCATATCCACACCGATCATACGGGCGGACTGATGGATGGAAAGCGTATGGTTTTCCCCAACGCCACCTTGCATCTCGACAAGCGCGAGCTGGACTACTGGATGAGCGCCGCCAGGCGCGGCGAGGCGCCCGAGGCCAGGCGGGCGCTGTTCGACCAGGCGCTGATGAAGGTGAAACCGTATGTGGACGCCGGCAAGGTCAAGACCTTCGATGGCGCCACCGAATTATTTCCGGGCATCCGCGCGATCCCGAGCTACGGCCACACGCCGGGCCACAGTTTCTACGCGCTCGAGAGCGGCGGCGAAAAACTGGTGTTCTGGGGCGACCTGCTGCACGTGGCGGAAGTCCAGATGCCGGACCCGTCGGTGACGATCGTGTTCGATGTCGATGCCAATGCGGCGGCGGCGCAGCGCAAGCGCGCCTTCGCTGAAGCGGCCAGGGAGAAATACTTGGTGGCGGGCGACCACGTGGCGTTTCCCGGCGTGGGCCGCTTGCGTGCCGATGGCGACGGCTACCGCTGGGTGCCGATGCCGTATATCAACGACCATGTGGTGACGGCCGCCAAATAGGCGCGCAACCGGCGTCGGGGAAGGTGGGAGGAGGAAAACTGGTGCCCGGTGTTGAGGCCACCGGACCAGCCTGTCGCCGCATACAACAGAGGCGGCGTACACCCATAGCCTAAGCGCCTGGCGCGCACGCAACACGATCTGCGTCTATCGCGCTAGCTCGCCTGCGCGCCGCTCTTGTGGTATGCATATGGGCGAAAATGTCCGCCCATTGTTTATCGGCTCGCCTCGACGGCCGCCACCGGGCGCGGTTCCGACAACCACAGCGCCAGTCCCAGCGCGGGAAAGGCCATACCCGTCAGCAACACCGCATGCCAGCCATACGTGGCGAACACCCACCCGCCGAGCGCTGAGCCGAGCGCGCCACCGGCAAAAAACAGCGCGATATACACCGAGTTCAGGCGGCTGCGCACTTCCGGCGCCATGCCGAAAATGGCGCGCTGGCCCAGCACCAGGCTGGCGGCCACGCCCATGTCGAGGATGATCGAGGCCACCACCAGCACGCCCAGCGCCAGCGCGCGCGAACCGGGAATCATCAAGGGCAGGGCAAACGCCACCACGCCCAGGGACAGCGCCACGCCGGTGGCCGGCAAGGTCTTGCCGGCATCGGCCAGGCGCCCGGCGATCGGCGAGGCGATCGCCCCGGCCATGCCGACCAGCGCGAAAATCGCGATGCCGGTCTGCGAGATCTGGAACTGCGGCCCGGACAACATCATCGGCGTGACCGTCCAGAACAGGCTGAAGGCGCCAAACAAGCCGGCCTGGTAAGCGGCGCGGCGACGCAGCACCGGGGTAGTCTTGAACAAGGTCCACATCGAGCCGATCAGGCGCCCATACGCAAGCGTGGAGGTCGGCATGCGCTGCGGCAGCTTGACGCGCAGCACGGCGGCCAGTATCAGGATCAGCACTGCGGCGCCGCCGAACACCACGTGCCAGTTGCTGGCGTCGGCCACCAAACTGGCGACCGGGCGCGCCAGCATGATGCCCATCAGCAAGCCACTGACCACCTGGCCCACCACCTTGCCCCGCGTCGCTTCGCGCGACAGGTGGGCGGCAATCGGCACCAGTATCTGCGCCGCCACGGAACCGAGACCGATGGCCAGCGCCGCCGCCAGGAACACCCAGCCGCTGGTGCTGAACGCCGCCGTGAGCAGCGCCACGGCGGTCAGCAGCAGGGCGCCGATCACCAGGCGCCGGTTTTCCAGCACATCGCCGAGCGGCACGATGAACAGCAGGCCGATGGTGTAGCCGACCTGGGTCAGGGTGACGATCAGCCCGGCGGCAGCGGCGGACAGGCCGGTGGCGCGGCTGATCGGCCCGACCAGGGTTTGCGCGTAGTACAGATTGGCCACGATCAGGCCGGCGGCCACCGCCAGCAGCAGCACCATGCCGGAAGAAATATCGCCTGTGGATTCGGTGTTCGGTTTCATCTTGCATCCTCAAAATAGCAACTTGCGTTGAAGTGCTGCCATTGTAGACAAAACCGGTCGGGAGATTATATGCTCATAATGCGCCTATACTTTTCACAAAACATGAACAATTGATGGGGGAATACGCATGGACAAGGTGAAGGCAATGCAAACGTTCGTGCGCATCGTGGAGGCGAACAGTTTTTCGCGCGCGGCCGAGAGCCTGCACCTGCCGCGCGCCTCGCTGACGGCCACCATGAAGAACCTGGAAGCGTTCTTGGGCCGCCAGTTGCTCCAGCGCACCACGCGCAAGCTCTCGCTGACGCCCGACGGGGCCCAGTATTACGCCCACTGCATCGACATCCTGGCCGCCATCGACGCGGCCGAGCAACCGTTTTTTGGCGCGGAATCGGCCCGGCCCAGGGGCAAGCTGCGGATCGACCTGCCGTCGGCGCTGGCGCGGCACCTGATCCTGCCGCACATCGCCGCCTTCCATGAGGCCTGTCCCGAGGTCGAACTGAGCATCAGCATCACCGACCGCCTGGTCGACCTGATCCAGGACGGCATCGATTGCGCGGTGCGGGTCGGCAAGTTGCAGGATTCGTCGATGATCGGGCGCCAGATCGGCGAGATGCGCTTCGTCACCTGCGCCACGCCATCCTACTTTGCGCGCCATGGCGTGCCGCAGGCGATTGACGAGCTGCACGCGCACCGCAGCGTGGTGCATTTTTCGGCGCGCACAGGGCGCCCGTTCGACTGGGATTTCGTGGTGGGCGAGGCGGTGGTCAAGGTGGCCATCAGCGGGCCGATCGCGGTCAACGATGCCGATGCCAACCTCAGTTGCGCCTTGCAGGGACTGGGACTGACGCAGGTCGCCACCTATCAGGTCCGCCGGCACCTGGCCGACGGCACGCTGGTGCAGGTGCTGGCGGACACGCCGCCCACGCCCATGCCGGTGTCGCTGCTGTATCCGCAAGGGCGGATGGCCGCGCCCAAGCTGGCCGCCTTTGCCGGCTGGCTGGTGGCGCTGTTCGACAGCGACCCGGACCTGGCGCTGGCCGGCCGGCCCTGATGCCGATGGCCGGGCGCGCGCTCAGGGTGGTCGTGGTCGCAAGCGCGGCCTCCCCCAGAATCGCACCGCGTCTTGGTCATTTTCGTAATTGAACTTACACCTCCTTGCTTGCAGAATAAGCCGCAGCCCCGCACCCCGTCCGTTGATACTAAAGCAATTTGTTTTAGTTATACAATAAACAAATGAAGCGTGCCCAAGAATGAGGCGTGCCAGCGAGGCTAAAGGAGACAATCAACCATGTTGATGCCAAAATCGCATCGAATCGCACTGCTGTTCAACGCGAACAAGATTTTCGATCGTGAAGTAATTGAAGGAATCGCCGCCTATCTGTCGAGCACGCGCAGCTCGTGGGACCTGTTCCTCGAAGAGGACTTCCGCCTGCGCCTGCCCGGCATCGAAGACTGGCAGGGCGACGGCGTGATCGCCGATTTCGACGACCCCGCAGTCGCCGCCGCCCTCGCGCGCAGCCGCATTCCCGTCGTCGCCGTGGGCGGCTCCTACGAAAACGTGGCCGCCTACCCGTCCGGCGTGCCTTACGTGGCCACCGACAATTTCAAACTCATCAAACTGGCCTACGAACACCTGATCGAAGCCGGCCTGCGCCATTTCGCGCTGTTCAGCCTGCCGGAAGCCCAGGAAAACCGCTGGGCCCAGGAACGCGAAAACGCCTTCCGCAGCCTGATGCGGCGCGACCGCATGGAAGCCGAAGTCTTCCGTGGCCAGGGCACCAGCGCGCCATCGTGGGACGAAGCGGTCCAGCAGCAGATCAACTGGCTGCACAGCCTGCCTAAACCGTGCGGCATCATCGCCGTCACCGATGCCCGGGCGCGCCAGTTGATGCAGGCCTGCATGATCGCCGGCATCGAAGTACCCGAACAGGTGGCGCTGATCGGCATCGACAACGATCCGCTGGCGCGCATGCTCACCCGCATTCCGCTCAGCTCGGTGATCCAGGGCGCGCAAGAAATGGGACGCGCCGCCGCCCACCTGCTCGACCAGATGCTGCACGGCGCGCGCCTGTCGACGACGCGTATTCTGGTGCCGCCGGCCGGCATCAACGTGCTGGCGTCGAGCAAGCACGAACCGGCCAAGCACCCGCACGTGATGCGCGCGCGCCACTTTATCCGCCAGTACGCCTGCCAGGGCATCAAGACCGGGCAGGTGGCCGATTACGTCGGCATTTCGCGCTCGTCGCTGGAATCGTATTTCAGGCAGGAGCTCGGTTGCAGCGTGCATGACGAGATCCTGCGCTTCCGCCTCGACACGGCCATCGCCATCCTCGGACGCGGCGACTGCAACCTGGCCAACGTGGCGCTCAGCTGCGGCTTTACGTCGAGCCAGTACATGCACTCGGTCTTCAAGCGCGAGCTTGGCTGCACCCCGCGCGCCTACCAGGACCAGGCCCTGCAAGGCCAGGCCGAGCCGGCGGGGGCTCCTCAATTTCACCATGCAGACTCTTAATGACGACCAACCAATTGATTGCCACACCTGCGCTACGCTCCGCCGACCAGCTGTTCACCCTGCGCAACGGCAATGACATGCGCCTGACGATCAGCGAGCGCGGGGCGGCGCTGGTGTCGTGGTGGGCGCCCGACCGCTACGGCAAGGTGGCCGACGTGCTGCTCGGCTATCGCGACCTTGCGGGCTACGCCGACAACAGCGCCTACTTCGGCGCCATCATCGGGCGCTGGGCCAACCGCATCGCGCAGGGCCGCTTCATGCTCGACGGCGCACCGGTGCAGGCCACCGTCAACGACCGCGGCAACCATCTGCACGGCGGCGACGCCGGCTTTCACAAGGCGCACTGGAACCTGAGCGCGTCCGACGCGGGGGTGTCGCTGCGCCTCAGTTCGCCCGATGGCGATGGCGGCTTTCCCGGCAAGCTCGACGTACAGGTGCACTACCGGCTCGACGACGAAGGCCGCCTGACCATCGACTTCGAAGCCGTGGCGGACGCGCCCACGCCGGTCAACCTGACCGCGCATCCGTATTTCAACCTGAATGGCGGCAGCGCCGACGTGGGCGACCACATGTTGCAGATCAATGCCGATTTTTACCTGGAGACCGATCCGGGCGGCATTCCCGTGGGCGTGGCGGCGGTAGCCGGGACCCCGTTCGACTTCCGCCAGCCGGCCGCGATCGGACCGCGCCTCGGTTGGCCGGATGCGCAGATTCGCCTGGCGGGCGGCTTCGACCATTGTTACTGCGTCAAGCCGCACGCGATGGGCCGCACCGGGCCGCTGCGCGAAGTGGCGCGCGTGGTCGATCCCGGATCGGGACGGCGTTTGCAGGTGTCCACCACTGAGCCGGGCTTGCAGTTTTATAGCGGCAATTCGCTCGATGGGGTGCAGGGCAGGGCGGGGCGGCCGTATGCGCGGCATGACGGGTTTTGCCTGGAGGCGCATGCGTATCCGGATCAGTTGAACGGCCAGTGCGCCTCGGCCGTGATACTGCGGCCCGGGCAGGTGTACCGGCAGACCACGGTGTACAGGTTGTCTTTACAATCCTGACCGCTCGGGTATCGCGTTACGCTACAATCGCGCATCTCAACGGCGACAGGCCAAAACCATGTGGTGGAGCGCCATCGTTGCATTAGCGTTGTCAGGGGCCGCCGGCATGACCAGGCAGGCGCCCGTGAGGATTCTTCTGATCGCCTTTTCCCTGCCTTTTTTCTGGATCTGGCGCCGTCTCTGGCTTGAGAAGAAGGAAGCGGACGATGACGCTGACGCGCGCCAACTGGGCCGCTTGATCGGCGCCGACTACGACAAGCTGCCGGCCGCCGGTTTCCTGGATCAGTTTACCGATAATCCGTGGCAGGGCTGGCCCAAGTTCGCGGGCGATATCGAGGTGGGCCGGGTCTTGCGCGCCACCGGCGAGACGCCCGCGTTCTTCATTGTCGACGTCTGCTTCAATAAAAAGAACCGGGATGAAGACCTGGCCGCCTACACGGTGACCTTCGTGGTGATCCCCCTGCGGACGGCGCGGCCCGGCCGGCTCGAGGAGTCGATGATTCCCAAGCACTACAAGGCCCTTGAAGGGACGGCGTTCCTGTATTTCTATCGCGCCAAAAGGTGGACTGAAGCTGGCGAGGGCGCCCATTTGTCGGTCGATGACGTTCCGGAGGCGCTGGCGCACGCCGGCAAGCTCGCCGTACAGCTCGGACACGCCGGCCACGGGCTTTGAGCCGGCACTCCTGCTTGCTTCTATTTCCTGATTTGTGGGTAAGTCTGCGGATAGTTCGCCATCAACTCGTGCGCACTGCGGCCGGGACAGGTGTACCGGCGGACCACGGTGTACCGTCCACCCTTGTGATAAAAATACCACTATTCGAATGTGACGACCGGACTGGCAAGGCCCCGCCAACCCAGACCGTGGTCCACATGGCATGTGCAGGTCAACGAGAAGTCACAATTGAGCGGTATCGTTGGCACCGGCAGGCGTAACGCTCCCGCCCGACCTTCCCGCGACATCGGCCCTCTCTCAAAAGGCAGCTTCCATGAAAAGAGAAACAAACTCCGTTCAACCGTCAAACCCGGCGTGGTTCAAAGCCGCGCTGGCGTCCTGTATCGCCTTGACCGCTGTGACGGCGCATGCCGACGACTTCCCCAAGTGGAATGCCGCGATCACCAAATACAATGAAAAGCAGGTGCGCAATTTTCATCCGACCTTCGACTTCGATTCGGACGGCTGCTATCCGGCCACGCCGTTTCACCGCAACGAGAACCTGCGCCAGAATCCCGGCAAGAACGCCACTGGCAGCGTGTACGGCGCGTGCCGCGACGCCGACTGGACCGTCTACGCCAATACCGTTCACCGGCAAATCTGCAAGTCCAGCGTCGAAGGCGCCGACAAGATCGAACGTTGCGCGCACTTTTACGAGCTGTATTTCGAAAAGGACCAGGCCATCGGCCTGAGCTTCCTTGGCGGCCACAGGCACGACGTGGAAACGGTGATCGTCTGGACCGGCAAAGTGAACGAGCAGCCAGATTTCATCTCGCACGTTTCCACCAGCGCCCACGGAAAATACACCACCCGCGCAATCGGCCAGGTACTGACCCAGAACGGCCACCCGATGGTCGTCTATCACAAGGACGGCGCCCTCACCCACGCTTTCCGCTTCGCTAACGCCGACGACAAGCGCCGCGTCGAGTTCCTCGGCAACTGGGGCGAGTTGTATGCGCCGGATATCATCAGCCATTACAGCGCGGTGGTGGACTGGAACAGCGACGAAAGCGTGCGCTATCAAGCCAACCGGCAGTACCGGCTGGCGCTGGAAGCATCGAATTTCGGCAGCGCCTCGTTCAAGACGCGCAGCGACAACGAGATTGCCAACGTCGCCAACAGCACCGTGCCGCGCGGCGACGCGTTCTGGCAAAACACCGCGTTTTCGCTCAATGAGGTGTGGAGCACCAGGGACAGCGAATTGAAGGCGAATTATCCGCAGACTTACTTGCAAATCAGGGAATAGCGCGGCGAACATGAGCCACCTCGCGGTGGCCGGACGAGGCACGTGCCTCGTCGTACAACTTGCTTATTGTTTAATCTGAATATCAAGCGTAGTATGATTTCATCGCTGCCGTGACGACCCCGCTTCGGGTCGCCGGCGCCGATCCCGACCTGCGCGACCCGGTTCCCCACCGTCCTCGCAATGGCGACAGGTACGCGAGGTATCTGTCTCAGACATCGCTGTCGGATGCTGATTGTATTTCCCTAATTCACGTTGTCGGACCCGATCGCCCTGCGTCGCATCGTCAGGCCGATCTGGCATTGCCGCAGGCAAGGACCCGGCACGTGGACAGGGATCGTCATGCGCGGCGCAAAGCGTTCGCCAAAAGAACGCGCGCCTCTTTCTATTTTCTTCATTGGAGACAACCATGAAAACGTCCTTCCTTGCCGCCAGCATCATGCTGGCGTTCGCTTCCACCGCCCACGCCGCCGCGCTCGACGCCAGCACCTTCGTCGGCGCCAGCACGCCCCTGCAAACGGCCCTGTACGGCGTGCGCAACTATTCCGCCCCGGTGCTGGTGAAGGGCTTGCACGACCCGGCCAACTACCTGGCCGCGCCCAAGCTGCCGGCGTGGCAGTTCGCCCGCGTCGATCCGACCGGTGGCGTGCTCACCTTCGAGCGCCAGGCGGCGCCGGCGACCGGCTGGCATACCTGGTCGCGCAAGGGCAAGGTGGTCCTGAGCGGCGGCGGCGCGGCGCGGCTTGATCGCGTCTATACCGTGTTCAACGGCCAGCAACTGGTCGCCGCCATCAAGGAAGCCGGCAACGAACCGAAAATCATCCGCGTGGTCGGCCACATCGACTTGCGCTGGAGCGAGAACAACACGGTGTTCCGCGAGTACACCAGCTACGCCGACCAGAAATACGGCGGCTCGATCAGCTTGCCGTCGAACACGACCCTGGTGGGCATCAACGACGCCCAGGGACGGCCGGCGCGCATCACCGGCACCTCGCTGCTGATCGGCGGCGAGCTGGCGCTGGCGCAAGGGGGCGATCCGGAAGCCGACTTCAAGAAGTGGATCAAGGATGGCAAGGATGGCGAAGACTATCCGACCTGGACCCGCAACGTCATCGTGCGCAACCTGGTCATCGACACGCCGTGGGACGTCAATCCCGAGGACGAGGACAATGCCTACGCCGACGGCGTCACCGTCTCGCGCGGGCAAAACATCTTTCTCGATCACCTGAGCATCAGCGATGGCGACACTCCCGAGTCGCTCGCCACCGGCGCCTACAAGACGCGCCACGATGGCGCGCTGGATGTGGTGCGCGGCAGCGATTACGTGACCATCGCCAACAGCTATTTCGCCAATCACCACAAAACCACGCTGGTCGGCAATGGCGACGGCGGGCGCGCCTGGAGCGACGAGGGCCGCCTGCGCGTGACCTTCGCGGGTAACTGGTGGAGTTCGGTGGCGGCGCGCCTGCCGCTGAACCGTTACGGGCTGGTGCACATGTTCAACAATCTGGTCACCGGCAACGTGATCACCAAAGACACCGACGTCAAGTTCGAAAGCGGCACCGATGCGCGTTACCGTTCCAACATGCTGATCGAAAATAACTACTACAACATCACCGGCCTGAAACTCTCCGAGTTCTGCGGCAAGGCGATCAAGGGCAAGAGCTTCATCGGCTTTCGCTCGTCGGGCCACATCTTCACCAGCGACCGCGCCGGTACCAATGCCGTCGATGGCCAGTGCGGCATGGCGCGGCCCGATGCGGCCAAGCTGTGGACGCCGCCGTACCTGTACGCGCTGCAAACGGCCACCTCGACCTTGGCCGCCGTGCCTGCGCAAGCCGGCGCCGGCAAGCTCAAGTAATCACACCACGCATCTATCTGGAGACAAGCATGTTGTTCGAACGATTGCGCTTTACTGTTGTCTTACTTTTCACACTGGGCTGCGCGCCCGCGCTGGCGCAGGCGGCGCTGGTGGTCGACACCGGCACGCCGTCGAACGCCATCGGCGCGGGCTGGGCCTTTAACAGCGGCCACAGCTATGCGGGCCGCTTTGCGCTGTCCGCCGCAACGACGATTAATAGCATCGAAGGCTATTTCGGCACCGATGCGGGCGAGGTTGGTATCAGCCTGTTCAGTAACAGCGCCGACGGCGAGGGCGGCTTCATTCCGGGCAACGCGCTGCGTTCGGCCAGCTTTGCCACCGGCGTGGGCGAGGCCGGCTGGCGCGGGCTGGCCGGCCTGGACTGGGCGGTCGGCGAGGGCAGCTACTGGATCGTGTTTACCGCGACCTGGGACAGCGCCAGCCAGGCCAGCTTGCCCGGCGCGGCCGCCCGTCCCTTGGCCGGCTATGCGCTGGAACAGGGCGGCCAGTGGTACGACGCGGCCGGCCTGGGGCTGGACCAGGGTTTGCATGTAGACGCAAGCGCCGTGCCCGAGCCGGGCGGCATGGCGCTGTTCGGCCTGGGGCTGGCCGTGCTGGGCGTGGTGAGCCGGCGCAAGCGGGCCTGAGACACGGTACGCGAACCTGCAACCCGGCCGCTACCGATCCCGGTTCTGTCACGAGGGCTGTTGCGCGCTGACCGATGCGTGAATCAGGTGGGCGATTTCGTCGCCGCAGCCGCCCGCCAGTGACATTGCGCTGATCGGAGAGGTGCTCGACCGCATCGGTGACAAATAGACCGTCACGGCGGTCGGCGCCTTGTGGACGGGGCCGATGCGGTTCAATGTGATCCTGCGCCTGATCGGCGGCGTATCGCACAGGATGTTGATCTTGACGCTGTGCGGCCTCGAACGCGACGACCTGGTGACGCCGTTGCCAGGTCGGCAGGCAGTCCAGCGGCTGGCAGGCCTACCGTTCCCCACCCGGTTTTTTGTTCGTCGTCACAAAACCAGCGCTATCGATTTCCGCAATCTGACCGACCGTAACGCTTTGCCCGGAAAGGCCTTTCGTAGGCCATACGACATGACGGTCACGACCGACAACTCCCGAATGAATACAGCATCTTTCTCACGCCCAGCGGCGAGCTTTGCCACCACGAGGTCATGCGGGTCAAGGCAAAATGGAGTCGGCTATGTCAGGATAACGGCCGTGTAAGGACTGACTGCCGATGATGATAAATTCAGTATCGTCGCAAAGTTCGCTTGCAACACGCAGAACGTGCTCAACCTCGGACTTCTTCATTGACCTTCCTGACAATTTTCGGGTCCAGCATGCCCACATAGGGGAGCGATTGGCGCAATTGGTTGCTTCGATCGCTACTGCCGACCATGGCAGAAATCAACTTGTCATCATCTGGGTCCAGGAGTATTGCCAGCCAATCAGAATACGCTTGGCCGAATGTTCCCTGAGA
Organism: Massilia sp. CCM 8734; assembly: GCF_011682155.1. Classification (NCBI taxonomy): domain Bacteria; kingdom Pseudomonadati; phylum Pseudomonadota; class Betaproteobacteria; order Burkholderiales; family Oxalobacteraceae; genus Massilia; species Massilia sp. CCM 8734. The sequence goes on along the minus strand of NZ_WHJI01000008.1, from coordinate 127,055 downwards.
GCGCCACCGTTCAATGTTGCTGACCGATTTTTTCTTAATTTCTTCCACGGTAAAACGCACCAGAACTTCGCATGAGAGTTTGTGTTTTACGATATCGAGGACCTCATGGTCGTTGCGCTCCGGGCGGTCCTCGCCTTCTCCGAGCCGGTTCTTTGCCTCTTTTGCAGTGTAGGTGTTTACAATACGCCTCTCAAACCTCGTTTTAGCTAGTATAGCTACTTTCCTCCGTCATGCATTGACCGCGTTGTCGCGCCGACTCTTGGGCTAGAACCTTGCGCGCAGGCGCCGGTCGATGACGCAGGGCGTGTCCGGATGCGTCAGGACTACTTGCCTGCGCCGCGCCCCCGCCTTACACCTTGAATCCGCCGACGATCTGTTCCAGGTTGGCCGCTTGCTGCTGCAGCGACAACGCCGCCGCCGCCGCTTGCTCGACCAGGGCGGCGTTTTGCTGGGTGGTGTCGTCCAGTTCCGCGATCGCCTGGTTGACCTGGCCGATGCCCAAGTTTTGCTCGGCGCTGGCGCCCATGATGGCGCCGATGATGCTGGCCACCTTGTCGGTGCTGGCCACAATCTGCTGCATCGTGGCGCCGGCTTCGGCCACCAGCGCGGCGCCCTTGTCGACCCCGGCCACCGACTCGCCGATCAGGGCGTTGATTTCCTTGGCGGCCGCAGCCGAGCGTTGCGCCAGGTTGCGCACCTCGGCGGCGACCACGGCGAAGCCGCGTCCCTGCTCGCCGGCGCGCGCCGCCTCGACGGCCGCGTTCAGCGCCAGAATGTTGGTCTGGAAGGCGATCCCGTCGATCACGCTGATGATGTCGACAATCTTGCGCGACGACTGTTCGATCGCGCCCATGGTCGTCACCACGCTCGAGACAATGGTGCCGCCCTGCGCGGCCACGGTGGACGCCTCGCGCGCGAGCCGGTTGGCCTGGCTGGCGTTGTCCTCGTTGTTCTTGACGGTGCTGGTGAGCTCCTCCATCGAGGCGGCGGTTTGCTCCAGCGAACTGGCCTGCGCTTCGGTGCGCGCGGACAGGTCCTGGTTGCCGGCCGCGATCTCGCGCGAGGCCAGTGCGATCGACTGGGTGCTCATGCCGATTTGCTGGAGCATGCTTTGCAGGCGCGCGATAAAGCTGTTGACGCTGCTCGAGACGGCGTCGAACTCCATGCCGCCGCCGGGCGGCAGGCGGCGCGTCAGGTCGGCGTCGCCGGCCGAGAGGGCGTCGATGTTGTCCTTCAAAACGGCCAGGCGGCGCATGATCATGCGGATGCCCAGGACGATCAACACCAGCATGGCGATGGCGATCGGAATCTGCACCACGCCCAGCGTGTGCAGGATGCGGTTGCTCTGCTGGCTCAGCAGATGATTCGGCAGGCCGGTGGCCAGCAGCCACGGGCTGCCCGGAATGGTGGCCACGAACAGGGTGTGGTCGGTGCCGTCGCTGCGGTAGGACGATTCGAGCGCGGCTTTGTCGCCCAGTTGCGGCAGCACCTTCACCAGCTGCGCCGCCAGCGGCGAGGTGGCGGCCAGGTCGCTGATGTTCTTGAGCACGATCTCGCTCTTGATATAGCTGCTGTTGCTGACCACCTTGCCGTCGTGTTCCAGGATCAGGATCTGGCCGTGCACGGCCGCTTCCATGTCCGCCACCAGGCGGTTGAAAAAGCCCAGCGTGACGTCCACCGTCGAGACGCCGAACAGCTCATCGCCCTTGTAGATGGCCATGGCGCAGTTGGTGCGCGGCTGCGGGCTGGCGTCGTCCTTGTAGGCCTTGGCCCAGGCGCACTGGCCTTTGGGCGCCTTGGCGCCGCCCTGCCACCACGGCTGCTCGAAATACTTGAGCGACTCCGGCGAATTCCAGTGGGTGTTGACCTGCAGCTTGCCGGCCGCGTCGCGCGCGTAAAACGTGCTGAATTTTTCCTTTTCCGGATCGCGCTTTTTGGGGACCGGCCAGATGCCACCGCCGAATACGTTCAAGTCGCCATACTGATCGACCAGGCCGGGCAGCAGGGTGTCGATCGCCGCGCTGTCCATCAAGGCCACCGTCTGCGTGATGGCACGCTGCTGCGCTTCGACCTGCTTGAGCTGCTCGCTGATCTTGATGGCAATGTTGTTGACATCGTTACCGATCAGTTGGCCTTCGGCGCGTTTCAGTTCCGGCGTGATGAACAGCGCGATGGCTGTCAGCGTGATGACCAGCAAGGCGACGAAAATGGCGGAAAACAAGAGGGTGAAGCGCGATTGGCTGGAGCGGAAATAGTCATTCAAGGCGGGCCTCTGGAGTGGATTGACTGCTGGGGACTTCGAACAAGCTACTGCGCAGCGCAATTTTTGCCCCACGATGCTGACCGAACCTTTGCACGGTTGCGCTTCCCGGACTGCGCGTTTCGAACGGAACTTACGCCGCGCGCTACGGTTTTCCGAGGTCCCCTGCTGGTGTGTTCGTCCCCAACACGCGGGACATGGCGAGCGTGTTCCTGCGCGCCGGCGCTGGTACTCACAAAGACTATGCTCGTAGGAAACATCTGTCAAACGCCGCACGCCTTTTCTGATCGATATGCAACACCCGCACAGCCGGGGTCCGGGCAGCACCCCCCACCTGCCTGCCGTCCGTCATGTCAGCGCATTAGCTCCGGAAACAACACAGTTGCCGCTCCGGCCACACAGTCTTTCGATCGGGGTTTGCCTCCGTACGTTTCCGCACGGATAAGTTATTTTGCATGGGCGAAAGTCGATTGGGAGAGGCAGGCACGCTATCGGTTTTCAAAGGGAGACGATGATGTTTTACAAAAAATTATTGCCATTGGCGCTCATGGGATTGGTCCAAGGAGTCGCCTCGGCGCAGATACCTACTGCCGGCAGCCAGATGCAGCAAATTCCACCGCCCCCGGCGGTCCCGAAAGACGCGCCGGTGGTGCGCATCGAAGCGGGCCAGAAGGCTGGCGCGCCCGCGCCGGAGACGCTGAAAATCGTCGTCAACAGCCTGCGCCTGAGCGGCGTGCGCGTCTATCCGGAGGCGCGGCTGCTGGCCCTGACGGGCTTCCGGCCCGGCAGCGAACTGTCCATGCCGGAGCTGCTGCGCATGGCGGCGACGATCACCGCGCACTACCACCGCGATGGCTATCTGCTGGCCCAGGCGTTCCTGCCGGCGCAGGACATCACCAACGGGATCGTGACCATGGCGGTCCTGGAAGGCCGGTATGGCCAGATCCAGGTACGCAACACAAGCAAGCTGTCGGACAATCTGATCCACAGCCATCTGGCCGGGCTCGACAGCGGCGCGGTGGTCGCCACGGCGCCGCTCGAGAGCCGTCTCCTGTTGCTGTCCGATCTCCCGGGCGTGAACATCGCCTCAACCTTGGCGCCGGGTGCGTCGCCCGGCACGTCCGACCTGATCGTCGAGGTCGCGCCTGACCAGCTCGTCTCGGGCAGCATCGACGCCGACAACGCAGGCAACCGCTATACCGGCCGGTACCGGGTCGGCGCCACGGTCAATGTCAATGGACTGCTGGGCATGGGCGACATCCTCGGCCTGCGGGTACTGAGCTCGGGCGATGGCCTGAACTATGCGCGCGCTTCCTATCGGATGCAATTTGGCAAAATAAGGGCAGGGGCCGCGTACAGCAAGCTGCGTTACGAGCTGGGCGAGGAGTTTGCCCCCTTGCGCGCCCGCGGGAGCGCCGGCATCGCAAGCGCTTTTGCCAGCTACCCGCTGCTACGTACGCGCAACAGCAGCCACTATGCCCAGCTGGCCTACGAGGACAAGCGCTTCCACGATCGGGTCGGCCTGACCGGCGCGGCCAGCGACAAGGACACCAGGGTGTTCATCGCCAGTCTGTACGGCGATTCGCGCGACAGCTTCGGCGGCGGCGGCGCCAACAGCTATGCGCTCGCTCTGTCCGCGGGCGAGCTCGATATCGTTACCCCTGGAATGTTGGCGATCGATGCGGCAACAGCGCGCAGCAACGGCGGCTACAACAAACTCGGTTACAGCGCCGAGCGCGTACAGCGCGTGACCGACGCGCTCTCGTTGTCGGCCTCCATCCACGGGCAATTTTCCGCCAATAACCTCGACGTTTCGGAAAAAATGGAACTGGGCGGCATCAACGCGGTCCGCGCCTATCCGGAAGGCGAGGCGTACGGAGACCAGGGGCATGTGCTGAGCGTGGAAGCACGCATGCAACTGCCGGCATTGACGCCCTCAGCGCGCTGGCAAACGCAACTGGTCGCCTTTGCCGACAGCGGTACGGTGACGCGCGACAAGGAGCCGTGGACCTTGGGCCCGAACAGACGGACCTTGAACGGCGCCGGTTTTGGCATTGTCTTGTCCCAGCGCGGCAATTGCCTGGTCACGGCCTACTACGCGGGCAAGCTGGGCAACGAAAAGGCGAACTCCGCACCCGACAGATCGGGCCGGTTCTGGATGCAGGCAGTGCGCTATTTTTAAGTACGGGCGTGACCGAATACGCCCTGATCCTCTCGTTTAATGCAAAAGGAATCACCATGAACGCCATTTACCGATCGATCTGGAGCGACCAGGCCGGGACCTTTGTCGCCGTGTCCGAAAATGCCAGGGGCGCAGGGAAAGGCACAGCGACGCGGGCAAGCGGACCCGCTGACGCCGCCTTACACTGCACCGCCAGCGGCGCCATGACGGTGCTGGCGCTGGCAATGTCGTTTGCCACGAGCGCATTCGCGCAACTGCCGGCAGGCGGCGTTGTCAGCGCCGGCGGCGCCGTTATCGGCAGCGGCGCCGGCGCGACCGGCTTGACGATCCATCAGTCGACTCCAAACGTGGCGATCAACTGGCAAAGTTTCAATATCGGCGCCGGCGACACGGTGCGCTTCGTGCAGCCGGACAGCAGCTCGGTTGCGCTCAACCGGGTCACCGGTTCGAATGCGTCGAGCATTCTTGGTAACTTGAACGCCAATGGCAAGGTATTCTTGGTCAACCCGAACGGCATCATGTTCGGCAAGGGCGCCTCGGTGAACGTGGGCTCGCTGGTGGCGTCGAGCCGCAATATCACCGATGCCGATTTCATGGCCGGCGACTACAGGTTTTCCGGTAGTGGCAATGGCGCCGTGCACAACGACGGAGCACTGAGCGCGGCCGAGGGCGGCTACGTCGCCCTGCTTGGCGCCAGCGTGGGCAACGATGGGCGCATCTCGGCCAGCGGCGGCATGGTTGCCCTCGGCGCCGGCAATGGCATGACGCTCGACGTATTGGGCGACAGGCTGCTCGGCGTGACCATCAACCAGGGGGCGGTGGACGCGCTGGTGCAAAACGGCGGCCTGATCCAGGCGAACGGCGGCGCCGTGCTGCTCACCACGCAGGCGGCGGGGAAGCTGCTCCATACCGCCGTCAATAACACCGGCGTGATCCGCGCCCAGCGGGTGGAAAACCACGGCGGCGTCATCAAGCTGATGGGCGATATGCAATCGGGCACGATGAGCGTCGGCGGCACCCTGGACGCGAGCGCCCCGGACGGCGGCGACGGCGGTTTCATCGAAACCTCCGCCGCCAGGGTGTCGGTTGCGCCGGACGCCAGGGTGACCACAGCCGCGCCGGCCGGGCGGGGCCAAGCCGGCACCTGGCTGATCGACCCGGAAGATTTCACGATCGGCAGTGGCGCCACCGACAATATTTCCGGTTCTACGCTGTCGGCCCTGCTGGTGACCAATAGCGTCACCATTACCACGGCCGCCGGTCCCGATACCGTCGTCGCCGGCTCCCCACCCTTGAGCAAGCTGAATACGAATACTGCGGGCAACGGCGACATCAACGTCAACGAGGCAGTCAGCTGGGTGGCCAGCACCAGTCCGACCACGCTGACCTTGAACGCGGTGCGCGACATTCACATCAATCGGGCCATCACAGCCACGAACGGGAATGTTGTTGCGTGTTGCGGACGCGATATCAATGTCAATGCCGCCATCACGACCGTCAACGGCAGCGTCTTGCTGGGGGCGGGGCGCGACCTCACTGTGAGCAGCGTGGCGTCCATGAGCACCACCGACGGTAACATCACGATGTGCGCCGGGAATAACGTCAACATTGCCACGCCGATTACGCTGACCAGGGGCAGCAGCATCGCGGGCCAGAGCCTGGGCCTTGCGTCCGGCCTGGTATTGAGTGCCGGGGTCAATGGCAGCGGTGCCGGCACGGTAATCTTTGCGCCACTGACCTTGCCCTCCGCGGTGACCGGGCCGAATGCGCCAGTGACCATCAAATACAACCCGGTCTCGTACACCGCGCCGACCGACTATCAGGGCATGTTTACCCTGTCCGACGCCACGCTGACCCAGCAAATGCTGGTGTTTGCCGCCGGCGCCGACAAGACCTACGACGGTAGCACTGCCACCACTGTGGCGGGGCTCAAGGGCACCCCCGACGGCGTGATCCTGGTCGCCGGTCCAGGCAGCACCGCCACGTTCGACACGGCAGAGGTCGGGGTCAACAAGGCAGTCACCCTGGCCGGCTACAGTCTTGGTGGCGCCAGTGCCAGCAGCTTCGCCCTGCCGCAGTCCTGCTGCGGCGCGGTGGTGGTAAGCACCGCCGCCAATATATCAGCGGTCGTGGTGCCGCCACCGGTCGTGGTGCCGCCGCCGGTCGTGGTGCCGCCGCCGGTCGTGGTGCCCCCACCGGTCGTGGCGCCGCCAGTTGTTCAGCCTCCGGTCGTCACGCCACCCGTCGTTGTGCCGGTTGTTATACCGCCCGTGGTCGTTGCACCATCACCCGTCGTGCCGCCGATTGTCGTGGTGCCGCCGGTCGTCATTGCGCCGCCGGAAGTGACTGTTCCGGCGCTCGTCGTCGTGGCGCAGGCTGCTGTTTTCGCCCGGTCGGTGGTCGCGCCACGACTGCACTCCATCCCGCTTGGTGCAACAAGCTCGCCCATCACCATGCGTCCCTCCCCGGACAGCATGGCGCCAGTGTTCGCGATCCGGACGCCGGTACAGCCGTCCCCGGCCATTGTCGTCGCGCCGCCGGTCGAGCAGCCACTGCCAGAGATTGACGTTCCGCTCAATCGACCGCAAAAACAAGACCGCAACTAGGAAAGTCGATAACCATGATGACAATCAACGCAACGCGCAGCGGGCACGGGGCATGTGGCGCCTCGCTGCCGGACAAACGCAATGCAATCGCCTCACTCATCGCGGGCGGGCTGTGCCTGTTCGCGTTGGGCTTTGTCCTCAATGTCCATCCGGCGCGCGCGGCTGGCATTGTCGATCAACCAAAACGTGCGGACTTCAAGGGGGAGCGTGCGTCGTTGGATGTGTTGCAAATGGCGGACTGGGTCCTTGATTCGGGTAACAACCGCAATTTGCCATTCATGATTGTGGATAAAAAGAACGCCAGGGCCTTCGTTTTTCATTCTGGCGGCGAATTGCGCGGGGCGGCGGCGGTGTTGCTCGGTGCGGCGGTCGGTGACGATTCTGTCCCCGGCATCGGCGAACGCCCGTTGTCGTCCATGCTGCCCGAAGAGCGCACGACGCCGGCCGGGCGCTTCGTTGCGGCGCTCGATCGTAATATTCATGGCAAGGATATTCTCTGGGTGGACTACGCCGCCGCCATTTCCCTGCACCCGGTCATCACCGGCAATCCGAAAGAGCGCCGCGCGGAACGCCTGGCCACGCCGAGTTCGCTGGATAACCGCGTGTCGTTTGGATGTATCAACGTGCCGGTGGCGTTCTTTAACAATATTGTGACGCCGGCATTCAGGAATACCAACGGCGTTGTCTATGTATTGCCCGAAACGCGCCCCTTGCAGCAAGTGTTTGGGGAGCTGGACGCCATCGAACTGGCGCGCCTTGCGCGTTAGGCAAGGCATGGACGGCGCTACCCGCCACCGCAGCGGCGCACAGGCGCTGCTGATAATCATGATCGCCCTTGGTGGATTTCACAATAGAAAAAACCTGACGCTAAGTGCACCATCTATCCCGTGATGCTTGGCAAGGGGAGCTCCCCGGCCGGCATCGAGTCCAATCGGGAAGAGCGACATGACAGATTCAGACATATCGATGTTGCCGGTCGATGCAGAACGGGCCTTGCTGGTCGGCCGCGCCTGGCGCGCCGGCGCCGGTCCCTCGGTGGTGGTGGTGCGCGACGGCCACGTCATCGACATCAGCGCGCACGCCGCCACCATGGCCGAGCTGCTCGAACGCGCCGACGCCCCGGAGATCGCGCGCAACGCCCCCGGCGATTCGCTGGGCACGCTGGACGAGCTGCTGGCCAACGCAAAAACCGAGGGCACGCGCCTGCTGGCCCCCAACGACCTGCAAGCGATCAAGGCCTGCGGCGTGACGTTTGCCGTCAGCCTGCTCGAACGGGTGATCGAAGAACAGGCCAAGGGCGACCCGGCCCGGGCCGGCGAACTGCGCGGCGCGATGCAGGAATGCATCGGCGACGACCTCTCGGCCATCGAGCCCGGTTCGCCGGCGGCCGATAAACTCAAGCTAGACCTGATCGCGCGCGGCCTCTGGTCGCCCTATATGGAAGTGGGCATCGGCCCGGACGCGGAAGTGTTTTCCAAGTCGCAGCCGATGTCGGCGGTGGGTTTCGGGGCCGATGTCGGCCTGCATCCTGATTCCAAATGGAACAACCCCGAGCCGGAGATCGTGCTTGCCGTCAACAGTCGAGGCGAAGTGCGCGGCGCCAGCCTGGGCAACGACGTCAACCTGCGCGATATCGAAGGCCGCAGCGCCTTGCTGCTCGGTAAAGCCAAGGACAACAACGCCTCCTGCGCGATCGGGCCGTTCATCCGCCTGTTCGACCAGCACTTTACGATCGACACCATCCGTAACGCCGAGGTCAGCATGCTGATCGAAGGCGCGGACGACGATTTCCGCCTGGCGGGCGCAAGCCGGATGCGCGAAATCAGCCGCGATCCGCTCGAGCTGGTCGGCCAGGTGTGGGGCAAGCACCATCAATATCCGGATGGCTTCATGCTGTTTCTGGGAACCATGTTCTCTCCCATCAAGGACCGCGATGCGGCCGGCGGCGGTTTTACCCATCACCTGGGCGACCGGGTCAGCATCTCGACGCCATCCCTCGGCACGCTGGTCAATGAAGTCCAGCGCAGCGATCAAGTCGCGCCGTGGACCTTCGGCGTGCGCGCCCTGTTCGACAACCTGGCCCGTCGCGGCCTGCTGAGAATGACCCAATGAGCACGCCACGACAGTTAGCTTACGCGATCTATCCCGATCTGGCCGGTAAAGTCGTGCTGGTGACCGGCGGCGGCAGCGGTATCGGCGCCGAGATGGTCAGTGCCTTCGCACGCCAGGGCGCGCGCGTATTTTTTGTCGACATCGCCGAAGAAGCGTCGCTGGCGCTGGCCGCCGCGCTGGCCGGTTGCGCGCATGCGCCGGTGTTCCTGCCGTGCGACCTGACCGACCTGGATGCGCTGGCCGCCGTCTTTGCGCGCATCGGCTCGACGGTCGACATACTGATTAATAACGCCGCCAACGACGACCGCCATGGCATCGCCGACGTCACGCCGGCCTACTGGGACCAGCGCATGGCGGTCAACCTGCGCCACCAGTTCTTTTGCGCCCAGGCGGCGGCCGAGGGCATGCGGGTCAAGGGCGAAGGTGTGATCCTGAACATGGGGTCGATTTCCTGGCACCTGGCCTTGCCGAACCTGAGCCTGTACATGACGGCGAAGGCCGCCATCGAGGGCATGACGCGCGGGCTGGCGCGCGATCTGGGCGTCGATCGGATTCGGGTCAACTGCATCATTCCGGGGGCGGTGCGCACGCCGCGCCAGGAGCAGCTGTGGCACACGCCGGAAGAAGAGGTCAAGATTTTGGCAGGGCAATGCCTGCGCGAGCGGGTGGAAGTGCAGGATGTGGCGGCGCTGGCGCTGTTTCTGGCGTCGGATAATGCGGCGCGCTGCACCGGGCGCGAGTATTTTGTCGACGCCGGCTGGTACGGAGCATGAGCATGGCGCAGCCTGTTTGCTTGTGGCCGGTGGGGGCGGAGCTGGGCGAAGGGCCGCTGTGGCACGCGGCCAGCGATGCGGTGTATTTTGTCGATATTCGCGGGCGGCGGGTACACCGGTGCGCGCCGGATGGCACGCAGCGGCAGTCGTGGGATGCACCGGGGAGGCCGGGGTTTATCGTGCCGGCGGCCGACGGGGGTAGCGGGAACGACGGGGCTGGCTTTATCGTCGGCCTCGATGATGGCCTGCACAGGTTCAACCCCGAAAACGGCGCATTTTCCCTCCTGCGCCCGGTGGAGTCCGACCAGCCCGGGAACCGCTTCAACGACGGCTTCGTCGGCGCCGACGGCTCGCTCTGGTTCGGCTCGATGGACGTGGGCGAAGCCGCGCCCACCGGCTCCCTCTACCGCCTGCACCCCGGCGGCCGTCTCACCACCGTCGACAGCGGCTACATCATCACCAACGGCCCGGCCATGAGCCCGGACGGCACAACGCTGTACCACACCGACACGCTCGGCAAGCAAATCTACGCCTTCGACCTGCTGCCCGACGGCACCGCCACGCACAAGCGCCCGTTCATCGCCAGCGCCGCCCCCGGCCACCCGGACGGCATGGCCGTGGACGCGCACGGCAACATTTGGCTCGCCATGTTCCGCGGCGAGCGCATCGACCGCTACAACCCGGCTGGCGAACTGACCGGCACCGTCGCCTTCCCGGTCTCGAACATCACCAAACTGGCCTTCGGCGGCCCCGACCTGCGCACCGTTTTTGCGACCACCGCCTGGAAAGGCTTGAGCGATGAAGAACGCGCGCGCGAACCGCTGGCCGGCGCGCTGTTCACCTTCCGCACCGACACGCCGGGCCTGCCCCAGCACACTTTTTCGCTACAGGACACCGCTTGAGCACCCATCCAACGCCGCCACGCCGCTACCGCTCGCAGGACTGGTTCGACAATCCCGACCATATCGACATGACCGCGCTCTACCTTGAGCGCTTCATGAACTACGGCATTACCGCCGACGAACTGCGCGCCGGCCGGCCGATCATCGGCATCGTCCAGAGCGGCAGCGATATCAGCCCCTGCAACCGCATCCACCTGGAACTGGCCAAGCGCGTGCGCGACGGCATCCGCGACGCCGGCGGCATTGCCATGGAATTTCCGCTGCACCCGATTTTTGAAAACTGCCGCCGTCCGACCGCCTCCATCGACCGCAACCTGGCCTACCTGGGCCTGGTCGAAATCCTGCACGGCTACCCGATCGACGCCGTCGTGCTCACCACCGGCTGCGACAAGACCACGCCGGCCCAGATCATGGCCGCCTCGACGGTCGACATTCCCGCCATCGTGCTCTCCGGCGGGCCGATGCTCGACGGCTGGTTCGAGGGCGAACTGGCCGGGTCCGGCACCGCCATCTGGCACGGCCGCCGTCGCCTTGCCGCCGGCGACATCGACAACGAAAAATTCCTGCAAATCGCGGCGGCGTCGGCCCCGTCCGCCGGGCACTGCAACACCATGGGCACGGCCTCGACCATGAACGCGCTGGCCGAAGCGCTCGGCATGTCGCTCACCGGCTGCTCGGCCATTCCAGCGCCGTACCGCGAACGCGGGCAGATGGCGTACGAAACCGGCCGGCGCATCGTCGAACTGGCGCGCCAGGATGTGCGGCCGTCGCACATCCTCACAAAAGACGCTTTTCTGGACGCGATCGTGGTCAACGCCGCCATTGGCGGCTCCACCAACGCCCAGCCGCACATTATGGCCATGGCGCGCCACGCCGGCATCGACATCGAGTCGAGCGCCTGGATGGAATATGGCCACGACGTGCCGCTGCTGCTCAACATGCAGCCGGCCGGCAAGTTCCTCGGCGAGCGCTTCCACCGCGCCGGCGGGGTGCCCGCCGTGATGTGGGAGCTGCAACAGGCCGGCAAACTGCGCGCCGACCGCCTGACCGTGAGCGGCGCCACCATGGCGGTCAACCTGCAAGGGCGCGCCAGCGTCGATCGCGAAGTCATTTTCCCGTACCACGCGCCTTTGAGAACCAAGGCCGGCTTCTTTGTCCTGAAGGGCAACCTGTTCGACTTTGCGATCATGAAGACCAGCGTGATTTCGGCCGACTTCCGCGCGCGCTACCTGAGCCGGCCGGGCCATGAAAACGTGTTCGAATGCCGCGCCGTGGTGTTTGACGGCTCGGGCGACTACCACGCCCGCATCAACGACCCGGCGCTCGATATCGACGAAGGCTGCATGCTGGTCATTCGTGGCGCAGGTCCGATCGGCTGGCCGGGTTCGGCCGAGGTGGTCAACATGCAGCCGCCGGACGCGCTGATCCGGCGCGGCATATTGAACCTGCCGACCCTGGGCGACGGGCGCCAGTCGGGCACCTCCGACAGCCCGTCGATCCTGAACGCCTCGCCCGAAAGCGCGGCCGGCGGCGGGCTGGCGTATGTGCGCAGCGGCGATATCATCCGCGTCGACCTGAACACGGGCCGCTGCGACATGCTGGTGGCGGACGAGGTGCTGGCCGAACGCAAAAAGGAACCGCTGCCGCCCACGCCCGCGAGCCAGACCCCGTGGCAGGAGCTGTACCGTTCCACCGTCGGCCAGCTGGAGCAGGGCGGTTGCATGGAAATGGCGCTGCCTTACCGAGGCGTGGGACACGATCTGCCGCGCCATAACCATTAAATGTAAAGATGGCAACGAATTGTAAAAATCCGCTATTCTGTTGCCAAAAACACGGCGCCACGCCGGGTAGCATCCACGTCGTATAACAATAATGGAGACAAACGAGATGAAAAAGATTCTGAGTGTTGCGGTCGTATCGGCCATGATGGTTCTCACCAGCGGCCACGCCAGCGCGGATGCCAAAAACCCGAAGATCGGCTTTTCGATCGACGACCTGCGCCTGGAACGCTGGGCGCGCGACCGCGACTATTTCGTGGCGGCGGCCGACAAGCTGGGCGCCAAGGTATTCGTGCAGTCGGCCGACGCCAGCGAGCAAAAGCAGATCGCGCAGATCGAGAACCTGATTTCGCGCGGGGTCGATGCGCTGGTCATCGTGCCGTACAACGCCACCGTGCTCAATAACGCGATTAAGGAAGCGAAGAAGGCCAACATCAAGGTCATTTCGTACGACCGCCTGGTGCTCAACGCCGATGTGGACGCTTACATTTCCTTCGACAACAAGGCCGTGGGCGAGATGCAGGCTGCGGGCGTGGTGAAGGTGCGCCCGAAAGGCAATTACTACCTGCTGGGCGGCGCGCCGACCGACAACAACGCCAAGGTGCTGCGCGAAGGCCAGATGGCCGTGTTGCAACCGCTGGTGGACAAGGGCGATATCAAGATCGTCGGCAAGCAATGGGTCAAGGACTGGAGCCCGTCGGAAGCGCTGTCGATTGTCGAAAATGCGCTCACGGCCAACAACAACAAGATCGACGGGATCGTGGCCTCGAACGATGCCACGGCGGGCGGCGCGATCCAGGCGCTGGCCTCGCAAAAGCTCGATGGCAAGGTGCCGGTGTCGGGCCAGGATTCGGATATCGCGGCGGTGCGCCGCGTGATCGCCGGCTCGCAGGCGATGACCGTGTACAAGCCGCTCAAGCTGCTGGCGGGGGAAGCGGCCAAGCTCGCGGTGCAGCTGGTGCGCAATGAAAAGCCTGCTTATAACGGCGCGTATGACAACGGTTTCAAGAAGGTGAGCACGATTTTGCTCAAGCCGACCGCGCTGACCAAGGAAAATATCAATCTGCTGGTGACGGACGGGTTTTACACGCAGGCGCAGATCGCGGGGAAATAGATTTTGACACGAATGCCGTTAAATTAGTTGGCTTTTTGGCCACAAACCTACAAACCGTCATTCCCGCGCCGGCGGGAATGACGGTTGGGTGGGCGGCGTGCGCCCTTATTGTGAAAACGTTTTAAACCACGAGAACCAGCATGTCCGACTATTTGCTTGAAATGAAGGGCATCGTCAAGCAGTTCGACGGCGTCCGTGCGCTCGACGGCATCGACCTGAAGGTCCGCGCCGGCGAGTGCATCGGCCTGTGCGGCGAAAATGGCGCCGGCAAGTCAACCTTGATGAAGGTGCTTTCCGCGGTCTACCCCCACGGCACCTGGGACGGCGACATCGTCTTCGAAGGCCAACCGCTGCGCGCCGCTTCCATCCGCGAAACCGAGGCCGCCGGCATCATCATCATCCACCAGGAACTGATGCTGGTGCCCGAACTGTCGGTGACCGAGAACCTCTTTCTCGGGAACGAAATCACCAGCTTCGGCGGGCGCATGAACTACCCCGCCATGAACCGCCGCGCCGAACAGCTGCTGGCGGACCTGAATTTGTCGGACGTCAACGTGGTGCTGCCGGTGATGAACTATGGCGGCGGCCACCAGCAACTGATCGAAATCGCCAAGGCCCTCAACAAGGACGCCAAGCTGCTGATCCTGGACGAACCGTCGGCCTCCCTCACAGCCTCCGAAATCAAGATCCTGCTCGAGATCATCCGCAAGCTCAAGGCCAAGGGCGTCGCTTGCGTCTACATCTCGCACAAGCTCGATGAAGTGGCGGCCATCTGCGACACCATCGCCGTGATCCGCGACGGCAAACACATCGCCACCACGCCGATGGCCGAACTCGATGTCAACCGCATCATCGCGCAGATGGTCGGGCGCGAGATGAACCAGCTCTATCCCAAGCAGGATCACGCACTGGGCGAGGTGATTTTCGAAGCGCGCAACGTCACCTGCTACGACATCGACAAGCCCGAACGCAAACGCGTCGATAACGTCTCGTTCACCTTGCGCAAAGGCGAAATCCTCGGCATCGCCGGCCTGGTGGGAGCGGGGCGCACCGAGCTGGTATCGGCCTTGTTCGGGGCTTATCCGGGGGCCAGCGAAGCCGAGGTGCGCCTGCATGGCGCCGTGGTCGATACCGGCACCCCGCTCAAGGCGATCCGCGCCGGCTTCGCGCTGGTGCCCGAAGACCGCAAGCAGCACGGCATCGTGCGCGACCTGGACGTGGGCCAGAACATCACCCTGTCCGTGCTCGATTCGTTCTCGCGCCTGACCCGTATCGACCGCGAAGCCGAACTGAAAACCGTGCAGGACCAGATCAACCGCCTGGGACTGAAAACCGCCAACCCGTTCCTGCCGATTACCAGCCTATCGGGCGGTAACCAGCAAAAGGCGGTGCTGTCGAAAATGCTGCTCACGAAGCCGCAAGTGCTCATTCTCGACGAGCCCACGCGCGGCGTCGACGTGGGCGCCAAATACGAAATTTACAAGCTGATGTTCGAACTCGCAGCGCAGGGCATGTCGATCATCATGGTGTCATCCGAACTGGCCGAGGTGCTGGGCATTTCCGACCGCGTGCTGGTGATGGGCGAGGGCAAACTGCGGGGCGACTTCGTCAACCAGAACCTGACCCAGGAAACCCTGCTCGCCGCCGCCCTCGACCACGCTGCGCACTGAACGACTCCACCTTCGCGACAGACCACATGAACCCCATCAAATTCAAGCAAATATTCACACAGTACAAAATCCTGGCCCTGCTGGCCGCGATTGCCCTCATCTGGCTGTTCTTCAGCTTGAAAACCGACGGCGGCTTCACCTCGGCGCGCAATTTGTCGAACCTGATGCGCCAGATGTCCATTACCGGCATCCTCGCCTGCGGCATGGTGTTCGTCATCATCGCCGGCGAAATCGACCTGTCGGTCGGCTCGCTGCTCGGGCTATTGGGCGGCGTCGCGGCGGTGCTCGATGTAAGCCACCACCTGCCGCTGCCGCTGATCGTGCCGCTGGTGCTGGCGTGCGGGCTGGTGCTCGGTATCTTCAACGGGTATCTGGTGGCCTACGCGGGCATACCGTCGTTCATCGTGGGGCTGGGGGGCATGCTGGCCTATCGCGGCATCGTGCTCGGGGTGACCGACGGCACCACGGTGGCGCCGGTGTCGCCCGAGATGGTGTACCTGGGGCAGGGCTACCTGTCGCCCGACCTGAGCATCGGCCTTGGCGCGCTGCTGTTCGTGCTGGCCTGTGTGCTGACCTGGCGCCAGCGCGCCAGCCTGGCGCACCACGGCTTGCCGGTGCCGAGCGCGGTGCGCGATGGCGTGCGCCTGCTGGCCATTGGCGCGGTGTTGTATTCGGTGGTGCGCACCCTGCACAGCTATGAAGGCATTCCGCTGCCGGTGCTGCTGCTCCTGGTGCTGCTGGCGGTGTTCAGCTACGTGGCTACGCAAACGGTTTTCGGGCGCCGCATCTACGCGGTGGGCAGCAATATGGAGGCAACCCGCCTGTCGGGCGTGAACGTGCGCGCCGTCAAGCTGTGGATCTTCGGTTTGATGGGATTGATGTGCGCACTGGCGGGCTTGATCAACACGGCGCGCCTGGCGGCCGGCTCGCCGTCAGCCGGGACCTCGGGCGAGCTTGATGTGATTGCGGCCTGCTTCATCGGCGGCACGTCGATGCGCGGCGGCTCGGGCACCGTGTACGGCGCGCTGATCGGCGCACTGGTCATGGCCAGCCTGGATAACGGCATGTCCATGCTCGATGTGGACAGCTACTGGCAGATGATCGTCAAGGGCGCCATTCTCACGCTGGCGGTGTGGGTGGACGTGGTCACGCGCTCCGGCCGCCGTTGATTGAACAGGGACCCGTCATGACACACATCAACCAATTCGCGCGCCTGGTGCTCGCCGCTTCCGTGCTGCTGGCCACCGGCGCCTGCACCACACCGGGCAAACAGGGCGATGAACTGAGTATCTACACAGCCGGCCCGCGCGCCGGCTCGCACGTGGTCGTCGCAGATTTCGAAGTATCGCAGCGCGTCGATGGCGCATCGGTGCTGGTGCCGAAACCGGCCGTTCCCAAGGTGGCGGCGAGCCGGGTCGGGGTTGATGTAGGCAACGAGGCGATGACCTTGCACTTCAAGGACGCCTGGTACGCCAACCTGCGCGTCGAAACCGATATGCCGCTCGACCTGCGCGCCTATGCGCCGGCCGGCGTGCTGGCGTTCGACCTGAATGTGGAAGACATGGCGCAAGGCGGCGTGTCCTTCAAAGTCGGTTGCGGCAAGGGGTGCGAGCGCCAGGTGCCGTTCCTGGTGCCGGCGCGCGCCATGGCGGGCAAGGGCTGGCAGCCGCTGGTGTTTTCGATGCGTTGCTTCACGCGCGACGGCGTCATGCGCGACCGCGACGATTTTTTGGCTGTGAGCACGCCGTTCGCGCTCGAAGGCAGCGGCACCGGCCGGGTCGGTATCGCGCAGGTGCGTTTTCTCAAGTCGGGCACGCCGAATACATCCTGCCCGGACTACAAAACGCAATCGGTCACGCCCGAGATGCTCAATCAATCCTGGTCGATCAATCACTGGGGACCCCGCCACGAGGCCAAAAAGGCGGAAGCCAGGCGCCGTAACGCCGCCGGCGAGAAAACGCGCATCGTTTTCATCGGCGACTCGATCACCGAAGGCTGGGAGAAAACCGGCGCGCCGGTCTGGCAGCGCCATTACGCCAGATACAATGCGCTGGGCCTGGGCTTTGGCGGCGACCATACCGAAAACGTCTTGTGGCGCTTGCAGCACGGCGCGCTCGACGGCCTCGATCCGAAGGTGCTGGTGCTGATGGTCGGCACCAACAACACTGGCGACCGCCTCGAAAACCCGGTAACCACGGCGGCCGGCGTGCGCCGCAATATCGACGAAATACAACAGCGCCTGCCGAACGCCAACATCCTGCTGCTGGCGATTTTCCCGCGCGACGAAAAGCCCGATAGCCAACTGCGCCGCATCAACGACCAGGTCAACGCAATCCTCTCTAGCTTCGATGATGGCAAGCGCATCGCCTTCCTGAACATCAACCAGACCTTCCTGACGGCGGACGGCACCCTCTCGCGCGAGGTCATGCCCGATCTGCTGCACCTGAACGAACAAAGCTATGAGGCGTGGGCCAGGGCGATGAAGCCCGCCTTGCAGCGCTTGCTGTCGCAATGAAGGCAACGCTGTACTGCGCGCTGCTGCTGGCCACCGTCGTCCATGGCGCCAGTGCCGGCGACCGCACCCTGCGCTACGACCGCCCCGCACCCGATACGCCCGAGGGCTGGGAACGCGAGGCGCTCCCGATCGGCAATGGCCGCATCGGCGCGATGATCTTCGGGCAGGTGGCGCGCGAGCGCATCCAGTTCAACGACATCACCCTGTGGACCGGTGACGACAAGACGCTGGGCGCTTACCAGCCCTTTGGCGACGTGTTCATCAACCTGCCGGGCCACACTGCCGCCAGCGACTACGCGCGCAAGCTCGACCTGCATAACAGCCTGCACAGCGTGACCTACAAGCACGCCGGCGTCACGTTCAAGCGCGAGATGTTCGCCAGCCATCCGGCGCAGGCCATCGTGGCGCGCCTGAGCGCCAGCCAGCCGGGCAAGTACAGCGGTTCGATCGAACTGACCGACATGCACGATGCGCGCATCAGCATCGCCAGCAACCGCATTTACGCCACCGGCTCGCTGGCCGGCTTCTCGAAGCCGGCAACATCAAACGTGATGGATTACGCCAGCCAGGTCCAGGTGATCAACGAGGGCGGCACCTTGTCGGTGGACGGCAAGCGCATCGTCTTCACCAATTGCGATGCGCTGGTGCTGGTGCTTGGCGCCGGCACCAGCTACGTCAACGATGCCGCCAGGCGCTTCCAGGGCGCGCATCCCTTGCCGCGCGTATCAACGCAGGTCAGCGCGGCGGCGGCGCAGACGTGGACGCAGCTGCTCGCCGCGCACCAGCGGGATTTCAAGCGCCTGTACGAGCGCGTGAGCGTGGATTTCGGCCAGGCGTCGGCGGCGCGCCGGGCCTTGCCGACCGACCAGCGCATCGAGACCTACACCACCGAAGGCAAGGACCCGGGCCTGGAAGCGCAGTTCTTCCAGTTCGGCCGCTACCTGCTCATTTCGAGCTCGCGCGATTCGCTCCCGGCCAACCTGCAAGGACTGTGGAACAACAGCCTCACGCCGCCGTGGAATTCCGACTACCACACCAATATCAACATCCAGATGAATTACTGGCCGGCGGAACCGGCCAATCTGTCCGAAGCGGCGCTGCCGTTTTTCGATTTCGTGACCGGCGTGGCGCCCGTGTACCGCAAGTTGCTGCTCGACACGGCGGCCCAGCCGGCCAAGGCCGGTGAAGAACGCTTCCTGACCGAGCAAGGCAAGCCGGTGCGCGGCTGGACCGTGCGCACGGAATCGAATCCGTTCGGCGCGACCACCTACATCTGGAACAAGACCGGCAACGCCTGGTACGCGCAGCACTTCTGGGAGCATTACGCCTTCACCCAGGACCGCGCGTTCCTGCGCACGGTCGCGTATCCGCTGATGAAGGAAGTGTGCGCGTTCTGGGAAGACCATCTGAAGCGCCTTCCCGACGGCCGGCTGGTGGCGCCGCGCGGCTGGTCGCCCGAGCACGGGCCGATTGAAGATGGCGTGAGCTACGACCAGCAGATCATCTGGGACCTGTTCAACAATACCGTGGAAGCGGCGGATGTCCTCGGTGACGACAACGCCTTCCGCGACCGCATTGCCGCCATGCGCGACCGGCTTGCGGCCCCGCGCATCGGTAGTTGGGGCCAGCTGCTCGAATGGATGGACGAGAAAAAGCACCCGGTGCTAGATACCCCCGGCGACACGCACCGTCACGTCTCGCACCTGTTCGGATTGTTCCCTGGCCGGCAGATATCGCCCGCCAACACCCCGGCGCTGGCGGCGGCCGCGCGCAAGTCGCTGGAAGGACGCGGCGACGCCGGCACCGGCTGGTCGATGGCCTGGAAGACCGCGTTCTGGGCACGCCTGCTGGACGGCGACCACGCCTACAAGATGCTGCGCGGGCAGCTCGCCAAGCCCGGTGCGCGCGCCGCCCAGCAGGCCGGCCCCGGCACCGAAACCAACAACGCCGGCGGCACGTACGCCAACATGTTCGACGCTCACCCGCCGTTCCAGATCGATGGCAACCTGGGCGCCACCGCCGCCATCTGCGAAATGCTGCTGCAATCGCATACGGGCGAACTGCACCTGCTGCCGGCGCTGCCATCGTCGTGGCCCGACGGCTCGGTAAAGGGTTTGCGCGCGCGCGGCGGCTTCGAGGTCGATATCGCCTGGGCCGGCGGCAAGCTGACCGGCGCCACCATCCGCGCGGTGGCGGGGCAGGGCGGCGGGACGGTTCGCTATGGCGACAAAGTCGTCGCGCTCAAGCTACAACCCAGCGCTGAAATACGCCTCGGCGCCACGCTCGTCATCAAGAAAAAATAGTCCGGTATGCCGTGGTTGACGCATTTTCGCCGCGATGGCGACAGGTGCATATAGCCGCACGCCGAACGAACCTTGTTTCCTTAATATCATTGAACGCCTTGGTCATTTTCGTAATTGCGGCGGGTTGGCGTAGCTCGGAAAATCAATACATAAACCAGCGCGGCACCAGCCGACGCTGATAAAAATCCAACCGAGACGCACTTCATGATGATCAACCGCAGGCCCTCGCGGCCCTGTCTCCGTCTGCCTTCGCTTCTTTCGACAACTGTGTTGGGGAGGGCTTGCCTGTATCGATGAACGACATTGCGCAGCACTGCCGGCACACACATGAAAGCAGCAGTAATCCGATTGGAACAGAGGAGACAAGTTGAACAACTATAAGAAAACAGCGATTGCCGTGGCAGTCGCACAGATCGCACTGATGTCGGGTAGCGCAGCGATGGCTCGGGGCGCGCCAGCCCAGGTCGGCGCAAGCGGCGAACCCGCCGTGGTGGTGGTCAGCGGCCAGCGCGCCGCCTTGAACTCGGCGCAGAAGGTCAAACAGAATTCCGACGAAATCGTCGACTCGATCGTGGCCGACGATATCGGCAAGCTGCCCGACCGCTCGGTCACCGAAGTGCTGCAACGGGTGGTGGGCGTGACGATCGACCGCACCATGAGCAAGTCGGACCCGGAACACTTTTCGGTGGAGGGCTCGGGCGTGTCGATCCGTGGCTTGAACTACGTGCGTTCGGAACTCAATGGCCGCGATTCGTTTTCGGCCAACGGCGGGCGCTCGCTCAACTACGAAGACGTGCCGCCCGAACTGATGGCCGGCGTGGACATCTACAAGAACCCCTCGGCGGAACAGATCGAAGGCGCCATCAGCGGCCTGGTAAACCTGCACACCGCCATGCCCTTCGATTACAAGGGCATGAAGGTGGCGCTGTCCGCACAGACCACGTACTCCGAACTGAAAAAGGGCCGCAGCTCGCCGTCGGCCTCGGGCTTGTTCTCGAACCGCTGGAAGACCGGCATCGGCGAAGTTGGCGTGCTGGTTGACCTGGCCTATTCCGAAAGTGCGACCCGCACCGACGCCTTGCAGGTCGAACCGTATTTTCCGCGCGACGATGTCGTCCCCGGCAAAACCGTCTGGATTCCGAAGGGCGCGTCCTGGCGCACGCTCAATTTCGAGCGCCAGCGCGAAGGCGCCTACGGCGCACTGCAATGGCGCCCTAACCGCGACATCAACACATCGCTGACGTTCTTCAAGTCGCGCTACAAAATGGACTGGGACGAACAGGCCATCTTTGCCGCATCGAACCCCTACAACATCCTGGTCGGCCCCGGCGCCACCTACGATGGCAAGGGCGCTTTTGTGAGCGGCACCCTGACCGACCCGGCCGACAAAGGCATCAACTACGGCGGCGATACGCGCATTGCGAACCGCAAGTCCGATACCACGGACGTGTCGTGGAACCTGGTGTGGCGTCCGACCAGAAGCTGGACCTTCAAGTCGGACCTGCAAAGCATCCGCGCCAAGACAGCCAATCTTGATTCGACCGTTGCCACTGGCGTGCAGATGCCCAAGCAGCAGATGGACCTGGCCGGCGGCAGGCCGAATCTGATCTTCGACAGCGCCGACCTGGCCTACCTGGCCAATCCGAGTAACTATTACTGGGCCTTCACCCAGGAGCACGCGGACCGCAGCAAGGCCAAGGGAACCGCGTGGAAGGGCGACGCCCAGTACGATTTCGATCACAAGGTGATGCGCGATATCCGCTTCGGCGTACGCCTGACCAAGCGCGACGCGGTCACCGAAAAAACCAACCCGGACTTCAACTGGGTCGCCATCTCGCAGCCGTGGCAGCTGGGCTGGAATATCGGCCAACTGGCGTCGCTGGGCGACCCGCGCTTTTCCGGCAATACGCGGGTCCACAACTTCAACAACTTCTTCGGCGGTAAAGTCTCGGTGCCGTCGCTGGTGGTGCCGAATACCTCGCTGGCCACGGGTTACCCCGACAGCTACGCGGGACTGCACAAGTACCACGATATTCTGTGTAACGAACACGCCGCCGCCAACGGCGCCACGCCCGCCTGCGCGCCCTGGAAAGCGGCGTCCTACGGCACCGATCCGGCAGGATCGAACGAGCAGACCGAAAAAACCGGCGCCTTCTACACGCAGGCGCGCTTCGGCTTCGACGATTTGCCGATGCCGATCGACGGCAATATCGGCGTGCGCTACGTGAAGACCGACATGAAGGCGAGCGGCTACACGGTGTTCAGCTACACCCGCCCGACCATCCCGGCAGGCTACCAGACCACCGGCCCGGCCATTCCGAACATCCCGGCGTTCGTGCGCCCTCAGGATTACAGCGGCTCGTATAGCAACGTGCTGCCAAGCCTGAACCTGCGCATGAAGGCCAGCGATAAACTGCAATTCCGCTTTGCCGCCTCCTCGGCCGTATCGCGCCCGGATTTTTCGCAATT
Organism: Massilia sp. CCM 8734; assembly: GCF_011682155.1. Lineage (NCBI taxonomy): Bacteria > Pseudomonadati > Pseudomonadota > Betaproteobacteria > Burkholderiales > Oxalobacteraceae > Massilia > Massilia sp. CCM 8734. The sequence goes on along the minus strand of NZ_WHJI01000008.1, from coordinate 104,371 downwards.
GCAGGGCTATACGACGCTGACGCAGGATGTGAAAACCACCTCCGACGATGCTGCCGGCATCGTGCGCGTGAACAGCGTGACCCTCACTGGCGAAGGCTCCGGCAATCCGGCCCTCAAGCCGGTCACGTCGCGCCAGGTCGACCTGACGGCCGAATGGTATTTCGCGCCGGCCGGCTCGCTGACCCTTGCGGTGTTCAACAAACAGCTCAAGAACATCATCGTCGACCAGAGCTACAACTTCCGGCTGCCCGATGTGAACGGCGCGATGAACAACTTCACGGTGACCGCACCGATCAACGGCGCAAAAGGCAGGGCGCGCGGTTTCGAGCTCGCGTACCAGCAGTATTTCGACAATCTGCCGCAATGGCTGTCCGGCCTGGGCGTGCAGGCCAATTTCACCTTCGTCGACGGCAAGAAGACGATGTACCAGTCGGTGTTCCAGGAATACTGCACTGGTGGCGCCGGCAATGGCGCGTCGAACCTGAACCTGAACATGAACGGCTGCGACACCAACGGCCGCTCCTTCGGCAACCTGCCGCTGTATAACCAGTCGCGCCGTTCGTACAACCTGGCGCTGATGTACGACAAAGGGCCGCTGTCGGCCCGCCTGGCCTACAACTGGCGTTCGCGCAGCCTGCAGGGCGTGAACGTGAACGGCACCAAGGGCGGCGACGGCCTCGATTCCAATCCGGCCAGCCCGACCGTCGGCCAGCACAATGTGAGCTACGGCTTGCCTACCTGGGCGGCGGCGTACGGCCAGCTCGATGCGTCGATTTTCTACAAGATCACCGAGCAACTGTCGTTTGGCCTGGAAGCCCAGAACATCAACGATGCGAAATTCAGGCAGGAGATGGACCAGGAAATCGGCACCAAGGGGCGCGCCTGGTTCGTCACGGGGCCACGCTACACGGCGCAGATGCGCTACAGCTTCTGATGGCGCGCCATGTCGTTGCGGTGCTGGCCCTGGCCGCGTCCAGTGTAGTAGCGGCGGCGCCGCCGCTGCCGCAACTGGTGCACAAGGACGGGCGCCATGCGCTCATGGTCGATGGCGCGCCGTTCGTGATGCTCGGCGCGCAGGCGCACAACTCGAGCAATTACCCGGCCGCCCTCAAGAAGGTCTGGCCGGCGATCCGCGACATGCACGCCAACACGCTGGAGATTCCGGTTGCGTGGGAACAGATCGAGCCGGTCGAGGGCAAGTTCGATTTCAGCTATGTCGATACGCTGGTGGCCGAGGCGCGCAAGAACAAGGTGCGCCTGGTGCTGCTGTGGTTCGCCACCTGGAAGAACACCAATCCGCAATACAGCCCGGAGTGGGTCAAGTTCGATAACCAGCGCTTTCCGCGCATGGTCGACAAGGACGGCAAGGTCAATTACTGCATGTCGCCGTTCGGGGAAGAGACGCGTAAGGCCGACACGAAGGCATTCGTGGCGCTGATGACCCACATCAAAAAGATCGACGAAACGCATCGCACGGTCATCATGATGCAGGTGCAGAACGAGGTTGGCACGTATGGCCTGGTGCGCGACTACGGCGCGAAGGCGCAGGCGGCGTTTGCGCAGCCGGTGCCACAGGCGGTGCTGGAGCGCCAGAAGTCGCCGGTGAGGCTGGCCGCCAGCGGCACCTGGACCGAGGTGTACGGCGACTACGCGGAGCAGTATTTTCATGCCTGGGCGATTGCCAGCTACATCGGCGATATCGCCAAAGCCGGGCGCGCGGTCTACAACCTGCCGATGTACGTGAACAATGCGCTGCGCGATCCGCTCGAACCGCTGGCGCCGTGGAAGGGCAACTTCGCCAGCGGCGGGCCGACCTACGATGTGATCGACATCTACAAGGCGGCCGCACCGGCCATCGACCTTGCCGCGCCCGACATCTACATGCCGCAGTCGGCCAAGTTCACGGGCACGCTGGATCGCTTCCAGCGCCCTGACAATGCGCTGATGGTGCCGGAACTGGGCAACGCCGCCACTTACGCGCGCTACACCTACCAGGTGCTGGGGCGCGGCGCATTGGGGTTTGCGCCGTTCGGGATCGACTACGCCGACTACAGCAATTTTCCGCTCGGGTCCAAGTTGACCGACAAAACGATGGTCGAACCGTTCGGATCGATTTTCGCCGTGTTCCGGCCGATGGAGCGCCAGTGGGCCAAATGGGCCTTCGAAGGACGCACCTACGGCGTGGCCGAAGGCGACGAGCGCACCGAGCAAACCATCGCCATGAAGAACTGGAAGGCCACGGTGTCGTTCCGCCAGTGGCGCTTCGGCGAAAAGCACTGGAATCCGGAGATCAAGGATGAACCGGCCAACACCGAGAACCCGGGCGGCGGCGTGTCGATTGCACAGATCGCGGAGAACGAATTCATCGTCATCGGCCAGCAGGTGCGCCTGCGCCTGGACGGCGCCGGCAGCAACGAGGGCAAGCCGACCATGCTGGCGCGGGTGGAGGAGGGCAGCTTCGACGCAAACGGTAAATGGATCATGGAGCGCAACTGGAATGGCGACCAGGTCGACTACGGCATCAACCTGCCGGCCAAGCCGATCGTCCTGAAAATCAGGATCGGCACCTACTAATCACTATGGGAGATCACAGAATGCGTCTTAAATCACTGGTGGGAACGGCTTCCTGCCTGGCCTTGATGGCCTCTGGCCACGCCCTGGCGGGCACGTTCGAAAAAACCGGCAGCGGCGTGGTCGTCAAACCCGACCAGGGCGCGGCAAAGGAAGTGCGCCTGGAGGTGATGAGCGAGAATATCATCCACGTCGTCAAGCTTGATGAGCCGGGCAAGGAGCTGACGCCATCGATGATGACGGTGGCCAAACCGTGCGCCTGCCAGTTCACGGTCAGCGATGCCGACAAGGACGTGGTGACGCTCAACGCCGGCAAAATCTCGGCCAGGGTATCGTTGAAGACCGGGCTGGTGAAGTTCTATAACGCCAAAGGCGAAGTATTCCTCACCCAGTCGTCCGAGAGCCTTACGCCCATCAAGGTCGACGGCAAGCCGTTTTTGGCGATCAAGCAGGGCTTCAATCCGGGCCTGAAAGACGCGTACTACGGCCTGGGCCAGCACCAGAACGCCCAGATGAACATGAACGGCGAAGACGTCCTGCTGGCGCAGCACAATATGGACGTGGCGGTGCCGTTCGTGATCTCCGATAAAAACTATGGCGTCCTGTGGGATAACAACGCCATCTCGCGCTTCGGCGACCCCAAGCCGTACGGCCCGATGAAGCGCGACCTGAAACTGGTGGACGCCAGCGGCAAGGCCGGCGGCCTGACCGCACGCTATTACGTCGGCGGCAAACTGGCATTGACCCGCATTGAGACCGACATCGACTACAAATACCTCAAGGACGTGGCCGAACACTGGCCCAAGGAACTCGGTCCGCTCAAGGACCTGAAAGACGTCAAGGTGGTGTGGGAAGGCAGCATGAGTTCGGCCAAGGCCGGCGTGCACAAGATGCAGCTCTATTCGTCCGACTACGCGACCTTGACGCTCGACGGCAAGCAGGTACTGGACGTCTGGCGCCAGGGCTGGAACCCGTGGTACCACAACTTCGAGGTCAGGTTTGCCGCCAACAAGCCGGTGAAGCTGCACCTGGAATGGAAGCCGACCGGCGGCATGATCGCTATCACCCACAACGACCCGTTGCCGCCGGCGGAACGCCATTCGCTGACGTTTTCGTCCGAGATCGCGCAAGCGGTGAACTATTACGTCATCAACGCCGAGAACATGGACAGCGTGATCGCCGGCTACCGCCACCTGACCGGGCAGGCGCCGATGATGCCGAAATGGGCCTACGGCTACTGGCAATCGCGCCAGCGCTACGAAACGCAGGAGCAGATTCTGGGCGCCGTGCGCGAGTACCGCAAGCGTGGCTGGCCGTTGGATAACATCGTGCAGGACTGGTTCTACTGGCCCGAAAACGGCTGGGGCTCGCACGATTTCGACAAGACCCGCTTCCCCGACCCGAAAGGCATGGTCGACGAAATCCACAAGCACAATGTGCGGGTGATGCTGTCCATCTGGGGCAAGTTCTACCTTGACACCGACAACTACAAGGAGTTCGCCGCCAAGGGCCACATGTGGACCAAGAACGTCGAAAACGGCGACCTTGACTGGGTCGGCCCGGGCTACAAGAACGCCCACTACGATCCGTACACGCAGGAAGCGCGCGATATCTATTATCGCCAGGTGAAAACCAAGCTCGGTGGCCTGGGCTTCGATTCGTGGTGGATGGATAACAGCGAGCCGGATGTGCTGTCGAATACCCGTCCGGAAGACTTCAAGAAGCTGATCGGCCCCACCGTCCATGGCGCCGGCGAGATCACTTACAACACCTACAGCATGCCGCACACGCAGGCGCTGATCGAAGGGCTCAAGCGCGACCAGCCGGATACGCGCCAGCTGATCCCGTCGCGCTCGGGCTTCGCCGGCATCCAGCGCAACGCGGTGGCGGTATGGAGCGGCGACACGGTAGGGCGCTGGAACAACCTGTACGACCAGATTTCGGCCGGCGTGAATTTTTCGATGTCCGGCATTCCGAACTGGACCCACGATATCGGCGGCTACGCGCAGGAAGTGCGTTTCCAGAGCGGCGACGTCGGCTCGGCCCAGGAAAATCGCAGCACGGGCGCCGCCGTCGTCAACCCGCAAGACATGAAGGAATGGCAGGAACTGAACCTGCGCTGGTTCCAGTTCGGCGCTTTTACGCCGCTGTTCCGCTCCCACGGCGAAGTGGTCAAGCGCGAGATCTACAACATCGCGCCGGAAGGCTCGGAGATGCAGGACTCGATGGTCTGGTACCTGAAGCTTCGTTATCGCCTGATGCCCTACATTTACGCGACGGCGTCGGATATCTACTACCACTCGGGCACCGTGATGCGCGCTCTGGTGATGGATTTTCCGAAGGATGAACAGGTCAAGGACATCAAGGACCAGTACCTGTTCGGGCGCGACCTGATGGTGGCGCCGGTGCACGTGTACGGCGCGCGCGAGCGCAGCGTGTACATGCCGAAAGGGGCAAGCTGGTACGACTTCTACACCGGCGCGCTGCATCAGGGCGGCAAGACGGTGACGATGGCCGCGCCGGCGGCGCGCATGCCGCTACTGGTCAAGGCTGGTGCGATTTTGCCGATGGGTCCCGTGACGCAGTATGTGGATGAAAAACCGGATGCGCCGATCACGCTCAACGTCTACACGGGCGCGGACGGCAAGTTCAGCCTGTACGAGGATGACGGCGTGACCAATGCCTACACGCGGGGAGAGTTCAGCCGCATTCCGCTCAGTTACGACGACAGCACCAAGACCGTGACCATCGGCGCGCGCACCGGCCAGTACAAGGGCATGGTCGCCAAGCGCCAGTTCAAGGTGCGCTTCATCAAGGCGGGCGTATCGAGTTCGGAGGGTTTCGACAAGGCCGACAAAGAAGTCGGCTATGACGGCAAGGCGATCACTGTCAAGATGTAGCAATGGCTTTGTGGCATGGCCCGCCCGCGTCCGGGCGGTTTTTTTATGGCTCGGGGCAGGAAGGGAAGCCTGCTCCGCCAGTTGCGGATAGATGACATTGCCTCTTTAATTTGATGAGATTTCGTGGAATTTGTATTGCGATGACATGTTAATCGGAATACTCAGGCTTGAATATCGAAAGCCATGAAAAGAATAGTGATAAAACTCCCATTCCAAATAGCGTCAGGGAGCCTCCCCATAATGCACCAAATGCATCGGCGCTGGGATGGTTGCGAGGATTATCCACATAGTACAAAACGCTCACCTTCTCGCCGGCCTCGTAGGCTATGTCGCCATTCTGACCATATTCAACCACCTCGCCTTTTGCCGTAGTGAAACGGATGTCGACATGATGTTTGCCTGCCCTTTGCCGGATAACAACACCATCCGCACGAACGGTGGATTTGATGAATTCAGCCCTGTTTTGTATGCCCTCGTAGCCAAATAAGAACAAGCATATTGAGGCAAAGAAAAAAACTATTCCCCATATCCGATTCTGGGTGGATGTATTGGGTGGTATTAATCCAGACAGCATAGTTATCGTTAATCCCTTATGATCGTTGAACTGGATGGTTTATGCTGCTTTGAATACAATTTTTCCCGCATGGCTTTCTACTATTATACGCCGTTCGTTGGAAGATATTTTTAATATGGCAACTATCGGCAGTGCTTCACGACAAAGTGCAAAAAGGTCAACGGGGCTATTGTCGTCCGTACATACACCTGTTGCACTCCACACGCCATAGTTATTAAGGCGTACTCCCAATACGTCTTTTCCCGTCTGCCCACAACCGTCGTGCCCATAGGCACTGTCGGGTCCGGTCCTTACACTTATCCAGTCGGCATACGTTTCCCACAAGTCGACGCGCATCAGCGATTGATACGGGGGAGCGTTCCCCCTTGCCCAGAACCGGAGAGTACAACATGAAGAAGAACAGCCCAGCAACGACCAGCCCCGCCCCAGCCGGCAGCCGCCGCGATTTCCTCGGCAAGAGCGCCCTGGCGGGCCTGGCCACGGCAGGCGCCACCATCGGACTGACGGGATGCAAGGAAGAGGCCGCGCCAGGCAAGGCCGCCGCGCCCGCCAAGGCCGCCGACACCGGCGAACACATCAAACCCGGCCAGCTCGACACCTACTACGCTTTCATCAGCGCCGGCCATGGCGGCGAAGTGCGCGTGCTCGGCCTGCCGTCGGGCCGCACCCTGAAACGCATTCCGGTCTTCAATACCGATTGCATGGTCGGCTGGGGCATTACCAACGAATCGAAGGCGATCATCGGCACCAAGCCCGATGGCAGCCTGCAATACACCACCGGCGACACCCACCACGTGCACGGCAGCTACAAGGATGGCACCTACGACAGCCGCTGGCTGTTCGTCAACGACAAGATCAACGCGCGCCTGGCCCGCATCCGCATGGATACGATGGAGTGCGACAAGATCACCAGCCTGCCGAACGTGATGGGCTTCCACGGCATTTTCCCGGACAAGCGCGACCCGGTCGACGCCGCCATCAACTACACCACGCGCGTCTTCTGCGGCACCGAATTCCACATGCCGCTGCCGAACGACGGACGCGACCTGGACGATCCGACCAAATGGGGCTGCCTGTTCACCTGCGTCGACGCGGCCAGCATGGAAGTGCGCTGGCAGTGCCGGATCGACGGCAACATGGAGCTGGTTGCGTCGTCCTATGACGGCAAGCTGGCCGCCGCCACCCAGTACAACACCGAGGGCGGCGCCGACCTGGCCGGCATGATGTCGGCCGAACGCGACGCCTGCGTGTTCTTCAACGTGGCCCGCATCGAGCAAGCCATCAAGGATGGCAAGGCCACCACCATCGGCAGCTCCAAGGTGCCGGTGGTGGACGGGCGCAAGGCCGCCAACGACAACCCGGCCACCGCGCTGACCTGCTACGTGCCGGTCGGTAAGAACCCGCACGGCGTCAACGCCAGCCCGGATGGCAAGTATTTTGTGTGTGCCGGCAAATTGTCGCCAACCGCGTCCGTGATCGAAGTGAACAAGGTGCTCGGCTGGTTCGGCGGCGATGTCAAGCTGCCGCGCGACTGCGTGGTGGCCGAGCCGGAACTGGGCCTGGGACCTTTGCATACCGCCTTCGATGGCAAGGGCAATGCCTTTACCTCGCTGTTCCTCGACAGCGCCGTCGTCAAGTGGAACGTGGACGCGTCGATTGCCCAGTTCAAGGGCGACAAGGCGGCCAAGGTGGTGCTCGACCGTATCGACGTGCACTACCAGCCGGGTCACGGCTATGCGTCGATGGGCGAAACCAAGGAAGCGGACGGCAAGTATTTCAACTCGGGCAACAAGTTCTCGAAAGACCGTTTCCTGCCGGTCGGTCCGCTGCACTGCGAAACCGAGCAACTGATCGACATCAGCGGCGCCAAGATGAGCCTGATGGCCGACCATACGGCGTATCCGGAACCGCACGACGGCATCATCGTGCGCCGCGACGTGGTCAAGACGCGCCAGATCCACACCATGACCGACTTCCCGAATGCGGTCACGCCGGAAACCGCCGGCATCGAGCGCAAGGGCAACAAGGTGCAGGTGCGCCTGATGTCGCAGGCGCCCGCGTTCAGCATGCCGGTCATTAAGATCAAGGTGGGCGACGAGGTGACCTTGACCCTGACCAACTACGACAAGGTGGAAGACTTGACCCACGGTTGCGCCATTCCGACGTACAACATCAACTTTATCGTCAATCCGCAGGAAACCAAGTCGGTGACCTTCAAGGCCGACCGGGCCGGTGCTTACTGGATTTACTGCACCCACTTCTGCCACGCGCTGCACCTGGAAATGCGCAGCCGCCTGCTGGTGGAAGCGTAAGCCTTGTCACCGATGCGCGCTGTGAACGTCATCTTGCGCCTGTTCGGCCTGCTGCTGCTGTTGGCGGCGGCGGGGCCGGCGCGCGCCTCGGTGTACTCGGCCGAGCTGTCGCAGCAACTGCTGCATGGCCCGGACCTGTGCGCCGAGGCGCCTTGCCGCGATGTGATGCCGCAGGCGCAGAAGTTTTCGGTCCGCAAGGGCCGGCCGAGCTATGTCGAAGGCATCGCCGTCGCGGCGGACAAGACCGAGCGCGTGGTCGGCTATGTATTCCTGTCGACCGACGTGGTCGACATTCCTGCGTATTCGGGCAAGCCGATCGTTACCCTGATCGGCATGGATACGCGCGGCATCATCACCGGGGTGCGCGTGCTCAAGCATTCCGAACCTATTCTGCTGGCGGGGATCGACGAATCCACGCTGCTCAAATTTATCGGCCAGTACATCGGCAAGGCCGGCGACGCCAAGCTCGAAATCGGCCATGGCGATGAAGCCAGCGGCACAGTGGGGCTCGATGCGATCAGCGGCGCCACCGTCACCGTCATCGCCGAAAACCAGGTCATTTCGCGCAGCGCCTACGAAATCGGGCGCCAGGTCGGCATCTTCAAGGGCGAAGTACGGCCCGCGCCGCGCTACACGCCGCTCGACGAGCGCCTGAGCTGGCAGCAATTGCTGGACGAAGGCAGCGTGGTGCATTTTCCCTTGCAGCGCGAGGACGTGGGCCTGGCGGGCGACGCCGCCTACATCGACATGTATTTCGGCCACCTGAACGTACCCTCGGTCGGCATCAGCCTGCTGGGCGAGCCGGTCTACAAGCGCCTGATGGCGGACTTGAAACCCGACGAGCAGGCCATTTTCATCATCGCCAACGGCGAAGCCTCGTTCAAGGGCTCGGGCTTCGTGCGCGGCGGCATTTACGACCGCATCCAGGTGCGCCAGGACCCGCAAAGCTTTACCTTCCGCGATACCGATTATTTGAACCTGTACGGCGTGCAGGCGCCCGGCGCGCCGGCGTTTACCGAGTCGGCCGTGTTCATCGTGCGCTCGGCCAACTTCAATCCGGCCTGGCCGTGGCAGCTGACGTTCCTGGCCAACAAGGCCGATCCGCAGAGCGGCGCCAAGACCTTCGTTCACTTCAACGCGCCATACTGGTTGCCGGCGCGCTACCTGGAAGGCGGGCGCCCGCACATCGTCCAGCCCGAGGCCAGCTGGCGCGCCATCTGGAAGGGCAAGACTGTCCAGATCGCGCTGTTCCTGCTGGTGCTGGCCTTTACCGCAGTCATGTATTCGCAGCGCGACAAGCTGGTGCGCGCGTCCAGGCGCAAGCACAAGCCATGGATCGAACGGCCGCGCCATGTGCTGTGGCTGGTCAGCGTGGTGTTCCTCGGCTTTTACCTCAAGGCCCAACCGAGCATCACCCAGGTGCTGACCTGGTTCCATTCCTTGCTGCATCAGTGGAAGTGGGAATTGTTCCTGTCCGACCCCTTCATCTTCCTGTTCTGGTGGTTCATCATCGTCAGCGTGCTGGTGTGGGGCAGGGGCGTGTTTTGCGGCTGGCTGTGTCCGTTCGGCTCCTTGCAGCAACTGGCGCTGAGCATTGGCAAGGCGGTCGGGCTGGGGCGCTTCCAGAAGCTGTTGCCGAAACCCTTGCACGACAAGCTCAAGTGGATCAAGTACGCAATCTTCGCGCTTCTGTTGGGAGTGTCGTTCTATTCCATGGAGACGGCCGAGCAACTGGCCGAGGTGGAACCGTTCAAGACCACTTTCATCGTTGGCGTGTGGAACCGTACCTGGCCGTTCTGGGTGTTCATCGGTGCGATTCTCGGCTGGTCGTTCCTGAGCGAGCGGCCGTATTGCAAGTATCTGTGCCCGCTCGGCGCCGGCCTCGCCATTCCCGGCAAGTTCCGCCTGTTCGGGCTCAAGCGCAAGGCCGAGTGCCAGACATGCCACGCCTGCGCCGCCGGCTGCGGCTCGCATGCGATCGACAGCGCCGGCCGCATCGACCAGATGGAATGCATGCTGTGCCTCGACTGCATGATCTTGTACTACGACGACCATGCCTGCCCGCCGCTGGTCAAGGAACGCAAGCTGCGCGAAAAGAATGGCGATGCGCTCACGCCAATCGATGCGGGCGGCTACTTTATCTCGCTCGATGCGGTGCGCGGCGCGCTCAAGGCCAAGGCGGCTTCTGCGCCCGAGGACAAGCCGTGACGACCCGCGCCGCCTTCGCCGCCGTCGCCTATATGCTGCTGGCCCTGTGCGCCGCCAGCACCAGCGCCGCCGTGCTGCAAGTGCGCGCGGGCGAGTCGATCGGCGCCGCCGTGCGCGCCGCCAGCGCCGGCGACACCATTGTGATCGCGCGCGGCCTCTACAACGAGCGCCTGCTGATCGACAAGCCGCTGGCCCTGCGCGGCCAGGGCCGTCCCACCATCAGCGCCCAGAACAGCGGCGACGTGATCCGGGTAAGCAGCAGCGATGTCACCATCGACGGCTTGATCCTGCGCGACAGCGGCGCCGACCTCGACCTCCAAAACGCCGGCGTGCACGTGCTGCCCGGTTCCGACCGCCTGATGCTGCGCAACTGCGTGCTCAGCTACACCCTGTTCGGCGTCTTCCTCGACAAGTCGGACCATTCCACCCTGACCGGCAACACCATCACCGGCAAGCGCGACCTGCAATCGGCCGCGCGCGGCAACGGCATCCAGGTCTATAACAGCGCCCACGTGGAAGTGATCGACAACAACATCAGCTATGCGCGCGACGGCATCTATGTGGATATCTCGCGCCATGCGCTGTTTCGCGGCAACAAGATCCACCACCTGCGCTACGGCACCCACTATATGAACACCAACCACAGCACTTGGGAAAACAACGAATCCTACCAAAACCGCGGCGGACTGGCGCTGATGGAAGTACGCAACCTGGTGGTGCGCAACAACATCGCCTGGGGCAACGAAGACCACGGCATCATGCTGCGCACGATCCAGGATTCTGTGATCGAAAACAATGTTGTCGCGGCAAACGGGCGCGGCTTTTTCGTCTACGACGCCGAGTACAACGTGCTGCGCAACAACTTGGTCATCAACAACCGCACCGGCGTGCACCTGTCGGCCGGATCGTCGAACAACGCGGTCGATGGCAACGATTTTATCGGCAACGAAGAGGCGGTCAAGTTCGTGGCCGCGCGCGACGTCGCCTGGGGCCGCACGCGCGGCAATTACTGGAGCGGCTACAACGGCTGGGACCAGGGCGGCGACGGCGCCGGCGACGTGCCCTACGAGGCAAACGACATGGTCGACCGCCTCAACTGGCAATACCCGCTGGTCAAGCTGCTCCTCTCCAGTCCGTCGGTGAGCACCTTGCGCTTCGTGGCGCGCCAGTTCCCCGTGCTGCGCGCGCCCAGCGTGGTGGACCGGCATCCGCGCATGCGGCCCAATAATCCTGACTGGCAACGTTGGAATGACAAACATGTCCATTGAACTCGACGCCGTGAGCAAATCGTTCGGCCCGGTCGAGGCGATCCGGAATGTCTCCCTGAACGTCAAGCAGGGCGAAATGTTCGGCTTGATCGGCCACAACGGCGCCGGCAAGAGCACCCTGTTCAAGCTGATGCTCGGCCTGTTGCCGGCCAGCGCCGGCAGCGTGAAGGTTGGCGGCGTGGCGACCTCGAGCGCGCAATTCCGCCAGGTGCGGCGCCGCATCGGCTATCTGCCGGAAAGTTTTGTCAGCTACGACAACCTCTCCGGCCTGGAAGTGCTGCAACTGTTCGCCGACCTGAAGCAGGTGGCGCGGGCCGAATGCGGCCGCGTGCTGCGCCGGGTGGGCCTGGCTGACGCCTCCGGGCGGCGCCTCAATACCTATTCGAAAGGCATGCGCCAGCGCCTCGGCTTTGCCCAAGTCCTGCTGGGCGACCCGGCATTGATCTTCCTCGACGAGCCGACCAACGGCCTCGATCCGGAAGGCATCGCCGATTTCTACAGCATCCTGCGCGAGGCGCAAGGTCGCGGCGCCACCATCGTGATCACCTCGCACATCCTGGCCGAGATCGAGGACCGGGTCGACCGCCTGGTCATCCTCGACGCCGGCAAGGTGGCCGCGCTCGGCACCCTGGCCGAGTTGCGCGCGCGCCAGGTGCTGCCCTCGCACATCGAGGCGCAGCTTTTGCCCGGCTGCGGCGACAAGGCCGGCCCGGCGCTGGCGCATCTGGCGGGCTTGACCATCATTATCGATGGCGACCATGCCGGCATCGCCTGCGCCGCCGCGCAGAAGGCGTCCGTGCTGGCCGCGCTGGCCCCGATGCTGTTTGATGTGAGCATCCGCGAACCCTCGCTGGAAGACCTGTTCCTCGGTTATGGAGGCCACCATGCACGCGCGCATTGAATGGGGCCAGGTGCGCGTGATCGCCGCCAAGGAATTTCGCGACCGCATCCGCAACCGCTGGGTGGTGGCCGTGGCCGTCATCTTCGCTCTGTTCGCGCTGGCGATCGCCTACTTTGGCGCCTCGCAGCAGGGAGAGGTGGGCTTTCGCAGCATCGACGTCACCGTGGCCAGCCTGGTCAGCCTGGTGATCTACCTGGTGCCGCTGATCGCACTCATCCTCGGCTACGACGCCATCGTCGGCGAGCGCGAGCGCGGTTCGCTGGAACTGATGCTGTCGATGCCGATCACCCGCTTCGAGATTTTGTTGGGTAAATATTGCGGCTTGTCGGCCGCGCTGGCCAGTTCCACCGTGCTCGGTTTCGGCGCCGGCCTGCTGCCGCTGGCGGCCGAGCTGACCGTGCGCGACGGCTACCACTACGCCGGTTTTGTGGGCAGCGCCATCTTGATGGGCATGGCTTTCCTGAGTATTTCGATGCTGGTGTCGGTGCTGGCGCTTGACCGCGTGCGCGCCAGCGGCGTGGCGATCGGCCTGTGGTTCTTCTTCGTGCTGATTTTCGACTTGCTGCTGATGGGTGCGCTGGTGCTCAGCCAGGGCCGCTTGAGCAGCAATGCCTTCGCGGCGTTGTTGATGCTCAACCCGGCCGATGTGTTCCGTCTGCTTAACATTTTCAGTTCGGAACAGGCGCAAAGCCTGTACGGGCTGGCCACCGTCATGCCGGGCGGCCTGCTTGAGCCGGCTGCGCTGCTGGCGATCATGGCCGCCTGGGTCGTGATTCCCTTCTTACTTGCCAACTGGAGTTTCAAATGTCCTTCAAGATGAGCCGCCTGCTGGCGGCGCTGGCCACCGCCGGCCTGCTGGCCGCGTGCGGCGAGCAGCTTCTCACCGCCACCGCCCAGGAGCCGGGCAGTGACACCGCCTGCGCGCTGGACGGCATGGTGCTGCTCGACTTTGCCGGTCCCAAGGCGCAGATCCAGTATGCCGAGGGCAAGGCCGATTACTACTGCGACCTGATGGAGTTGTTCACGGTGATGCTCGCACCCGAGCACAAGCGACGCATCGCCGGCGTGTTCGTGCAGGACATGGGCAAGACGGCGTGGGACAAGCCGAGCGGGCACTGGATCGCCGCGAAGGATGCGCTGTATGTGGTCGGCAGTAAGAAGCAGGGCTCGATGGGGCCGACCTTCGGCTCCTTCTCGGACCCCGCGCAGGCGGCCGCCTTTGCCAAGGCCGAGGGCGGCAAGGTGCTGCCCTACAGCCAGATCACGGCGGCCATGCTCGACACGGGCCACGCCGCCGGCGACATGCGCCATTGATTGTCCGTATTTTTAACGACTGGAAGAACATCATGAAAAACACGACTTTGCTTTCCCTGCTGATGCTTGCCGCGCTGGCCGCTTGCGGCGACAAGGTGCCGGCTCCCGCCGCCGCCACGCCTGAGAGCGCCCCGGCGAGCGCCGCAATCACGCCCGCACCGGCACCCGCACCGGCCCCGCCGCCCGCCGCTGCCCCTGCGCCGGCGCCATCCGCTCCCAGCGCGGCCGTGCTGGCCGCCGGCGAAAAAATCTACACCGCCTCGTGCGCCTCGTGTCACGCGGCAGCGGTGATGGGTGCGCCGAAACTGGGCGACAAGCCGTCCTGGACGCCGCGCATTGCCAAAGGCGTCGATGTGCTGTACGCCAGCGCCATAAATGGCTTGAAGATGATGCCGCCGCGCGGTGGCAACGCCGCCCTCAAGGATGAGGAAATCAAGTCGGTGGTCGATTTCATGGTCAGCAAGGCGCAATAAATCCCGGATGCGACCCTTTCAACGCATGCTGGTCCTGGCGCTGCTTTGCCTGCTGGGACTGGCCGCGTGCCAGCGCCCCGGCGCCGTGCATCGCACCCGCGGCCATGTGTTCGGTACGGCGGTCGAGGTCAGCATCTATGGCGGTTCGCCCGAACGCGCGGCCGCGCTCAGCGGCGCGGTACTGAACGAATTCGACCGCCTGCATCACAAATATCATGCCTGGCAGCCGAGCATGCTCACCTCGCTCAACGACGCCATCGCGCGCGGCGAGCCGTTTACCGCCGACGCCGAGATGGTATCCCTGCTGCAATCGGCAACCGTGGTGGCGGACCGCTCCGGCAACCTGTTCAACCCGGCGATCGGGCGCCTGATCCGCCTGTGGGGCTTCCAGAGCAGCGACATCGCGCCACAGGCCCCGGCGGCGGCCGATGTCCGGCGCTGGCTCGACGCGCGCCCGCGCCTGTCGGACCTGCGCTATGACGGCAACACGATTTCGAGTACCAACAAGGCCGTCATGATCGACCTGGGCGGCTACGCCAAAGGCTACGCGCTCGACCGCGCCGCGCTGATCTTGCGCCAGGGCGGGGTCGAGGCGGCATTGGTCAACGTGGGCGGCAATGTGATCGCCATCGGCCAGCCGGGCGGGCGGGCGTGGCGGGTCGGCATCCAGGACCCGCGCGCGGACGGCGCGCTGGCCCAGGTGGACTTGCGCGACAACGAAGCGATGGGCACGAGCGGCGACTACCAGCGCTATTTTCTCAAGGACGGCAAGCGCCACCCGCACATCATCGACCCGTGCAGCGGCTATCCGATCGACCTGGTGGCCTCGGTGACGATCATCACGGCCGGCGGGAGCGATGCCGGACTGCGCTCGGACGGCAACTCGAAACCGATGTTCATCACCGGCCCGGCCGGATGGGAGGCGATGGCCGCGCAGATGGGCCTGGCCGAAGTGATGCTGATCGACGCCCAAGGCAAGGTACACGCCACGGCGGCCATGGGCGCGCGCCTGGCGGCGGCGCGGCAGGGCGGGGTGGTGTCAAAATAGTTTCCGTGCGGGAATCAAAATATCGGAAAGTTTGCTTACGGCTAGAATAGTGATTCGACAACATGCGGCTGGGTATCGGCGCGGTTGATCCCACTCACATTACCGGAGAATAACTTGCCTAAACACTTAATCAAAATTTCAATGCTGTGCGCCGCGGTGCTGATGGCAGGTTGCGAAACCACCGGCTCCAAGCAGGCCGACCCGAACGCGGTCGAAGTGCCGTCGCCGAAGAATCCGGATTTCGCCGGCGAGATGGCCAAGTTCGATGCGCAATTCCCGAACGCCAAAGCGACCAAGTACGAAAACGAATCGATCGCCTTTAACAACGATCGCAAACTCGATCAAAAAGGCGATTGCCACGGCAAGTCGAAATACCCGGTCACGATCGTGCTGATCCTCGACGCCGACGGCAAAGTCACCAAGACCATGACCGATGTCGAGAATGCCAAGGCGGCGTGCTTCCGCAGCGCCTACAACGGCGTGCAGTTCCCGCGTCCGCCAATGGCCCCGTACCGCAAGGCGATCCTGCTGAAGTAATCGCTGTTCTCCCGCCGTGACCGACCGCCTTTGCCGCTTGCGCGCAAGGCGGTAGTCTGTGGGTCTTTGACGCGGGAGAGCACGCATGACTATCGGATGCGTATCGCCTCATGGTGGCGCGCTGCTGCAATGGCAATCCGATACTGCGGCCCGACAGCGTGTGCGCCGCTTGCGGCCGTCATGATACCTCGTCCGCCCCCCGCGCATTTTCTATGCGTACTCCACGATGGCGACGAGGCCGGCCAACGCAGATTTGGCCCACTGAGATAGGCTCTTAAGCGCCCTATTTAGCGAAAAAAGAATTCACTTCACTGGCACTTGCGAACTGGCCGTGATCGGCTTGCGCAATGCCTTCCTTGATGGCCTGGAGATGACCGGCCAGGTCGGCAGGGATAAGGACAGTCATTGATTTGTCGGCGTCTGGTTTCATGATTTCCGTTGCGGTAGCGTAAACATGGGGGACGTAGCCAACGGCGTCAACGCCTTCCCTGATCCCCATCGGCCACGCCCAGCGCGCGCAGCGAAAACGCGGTCACGTGGCGCGCGATGGCGCGGATGCCGGCTTCGTCGTACACCATGTCGGGCGCCAGCAGTTCATTGACCGGCCGCGAGTGGTCGTAATACAGCAACTGGCCCAGGATGCTGAACAGGTTGTTGCGAATCTCCATGTCGCTCGTGCCCGCCGGTGCGATCTCGCGCACCAGTTCGAGCATCACCACCTGGAGCGGCAGGATCAGGGTGTCGACGATGTGGCCCAGGGCGGCGGTCGGTTCCACCAGTTCCCAGCTGATCAGCCTGGAGATGAGCGAATGGGGGCCGGCGGTCATCATGTCGACCATCAGGCGCTCGATCAGGTCGCCGAGGCGGCGGGCGGCCGGAACCGACTGGTCGCGCGCGGGCACGGTCAGCTCGTCCATCTCCTCGGCGCCGCCCTCGCGGTCGATGACCGCCACGTACAGCCCATCCTTGCTTCCAAAATAATAGTTGACCATCGCCAGGTTGACCCCGGCGCGTTCGCAGATCTTGCGCACCGACGTGCCCCGGAAGCCCTTTTCGGCAAAGCACTCGGTGGCCGCGCTGATGATGCGATTGCGGACATCGTTGTCGTCAGCCTTCATCTTCAAGATACTCCTGTTTTATGCGAATTAAACATGTGTTTAATCTCTGATTTTTGAATTGTACATAGCAGGTCGAGGCTTGTCCATGCGTTTCCGCCAAGGTGCCGGGAATGCCGCATTCGCAACTATCAATTTCTGGTTGACAACTAAACGGGTGTTTTATACAGTCGTATTAAACGCTTGTTTGAAACACTTGTTTGGCGCCATCGAAGGCAAGTCCAGGCTTGCCGCGACAGGCGCCCACCGTTCAACGAAGGAAGGTCACCATGCAATCGAACCACTTTATCCGCACCGCCAAACCGGCCGCCGGCCTCGCTCTCGCACTTGGCGTTGCCGTGCTGGTCGCCGCTTGCGGCAACAAAGCCCCAGCCGGGGCGCCACCGTCCGGTCCCGCCCAAGTCGTGGTGCACACCGTCGCGGCCCAGCCAATGACGGTCACCACCGAACTGGCCGGACGCACCTCGGCTTTCCAGATGGCCGACGTGCGGCCCCAGGTCGGCGGCTTGATTTTGAAGCGCCTGTTCGTGGAAGGCTCCACCGTCAAGGCCGGCACGCCGCTGTACCAGATCGATCCGGCCAGCTTTGTCGCAGCCGTCAATTCGGCCAAGGCGACCCTGGCCAGCGCCCGCGCCAAGGCGCTGGCGGCCGAGCCGAAGGCGAAACGCTACAAGGAATTGCTGGCCATCGAAGGCGTCAGCAAGCAAGATCTTGAAGATGCGCTGGCCGCCGCCGCCCAGGCGCGCGCCGAAGTCGACTCGGCCCAGGCCGCGCTCGACGTGGCGAACATCAATTTGAAGTACACCAATGTGTATGCGCCGATCAGCGGCCACATCAGCCGCTCGAACGTGACCGCCGGGGCCTTGGTGACCGCCGGCCAGGCCGATGCGCTGACCACCGTGCAGCAGCTCGATCCGATCTATGTGGATGTGACCCAGTCCAGCACCGAACTGCTGGCGCTGCGCCGCCGTTTCGAATCCGGAAAGCTGAAGCGGGCCGACGGCGGCCAGGCCTCGGTCAGCCTGTTGCTGGCCGACGGCAGCCAGTACGCGGCGCAGGGCAAGCTGCAATTTGCCGACGTCAGCGTCGATGCCGGCACCGGCAACGTGACTCTGCGCGCGCTGTTCCCGAATCCGAAAGGCGAACTGATGCCCGGCATGTATGTGCGCGCCGTGCTCGACAGCGGGTTGGATGACAAGGCCATCACCGTGCCGCAGGTCGGCGTGACGCGCAACCAGCGCGGCGAAGCGACCGCGCTGGTATTAAACAAGGAAAACAAGGTCGAGCAGCGCGTGCTGAGCACGGGCGCGGCGGTGGGCGACAAATGGGTGGTCAACGCCGGCCTGGCGCCGGGCGATCGCGTGATCGTCGAAGGCTTGCAGCAAGTGCTGCCAGGTGCGCCCGCCGTGGCCGTGCCTGCCGCCGCACCCGCAGCGGCGGCGGCAGGCGCGTCCGCCGCTTCGCGCGCCACCCCGGCAGGAGCATAAGCATGGCCCGTTTCTTTATCGACCGACCGATCTTCGCATGGGTGATTGCGCTGGTGATCATGCTGGGCGGCGTGCTGGCCATCATGGGCTTGCCGATTTCGCAGTATCCGAGCATTGCGCCGCCGTCGATTTCGATCAGCGGCAATTATCCGGGCGCGTCCGCCAAGACGGTGGAAGACGCCGTGACCCAGATCATCGAGCAAAAGATGAAGGGCATCGACGGCTTGCAATACATGTCGTCGAGCAGCGATTCGAGCGGCTCCATCGGCATTACCCTGACCTTCAAGAACGGTACCGATCCGGACATCGCCCAGGTGCAGGTGCAGAACAAGCTGCAACTGGCCACGCCCTTGCTGCCGGCCGCCGTCACCCAGCAGGGCCTGGTGGTGAGCAAGGCCACCATGAATTTCCTGATGGTGCTCGGTTTTGTGTCGGAAAACGGCAAGATGGAAGAAGCCGACCTGGGCGACTATGTCGCTTCCAGCGTGGTCGACTCGCTCAGCCGGGTCGAAGGTGTGGGCGAAGTGACCCAGTTCGGCTCGCAGTACGCGATGCGGATCTGGCTCGATCCCGCCAAGCTGCTCGGCTACCAGCTCATTCCTGACGACATCGCCAATGCCATCCGCGCCCAGAACGCGGAAGTGTCGGCCGGCGAACTGGGCGGAGCGCCAGCGCGGCGCGGCCAGCAACTGAACGCGACCGTGACGGCGCAAAGCCGCCTGCAAACGAAGGAGCAGTTCGGGGCGATCCTGATCAAGACCCGCGCCGACGGCGCCGTGGTCCGGCTGCGCGACGTGGCCAGCATGGAGCTCGGTAGCGAGAGCTACAACATCGTGGCCCGTTTCAACGGCAAGTCGGCGGCCGGCGTGGCGATCAAGCTCGCCACCGGCGGCAACGCGCTCGATACCGCGACCAAGGTCAAGGCCAGGATCGCGGAGATGGAAAAGAACTTCCCGGCCGGGATGAAAGCCGTGGTGGCGTTCGATACCTCGCCGTTCGTCAAGCTGTCGATCGAGGAAGTGGTCAAGACCCTGGTCGAAGCGATCGTGCTGGTGTTCCTGGTGATGTATCTGTTCCTGCAAAATTTCCGCGCCACCCTGATTCCGACCATGGCCGTGCCGGTCGTGCTGCTCGGTACCTTCGGCGTGCTGAGCATGCTCGGCTACTCGATCAACACCCTCACCATGTTCGCCATGGTGCTGGCGATCGGCTTGCTGGTCGATGACGCCATCGTCGTGGTCGAGAACGTCGAGCGCATCATGAGCGAAGAAGGCTTGTCGCCGGTCGAAGCGACCAAGAAATCGATGACCCAGATTACCGGCGCACTGGTCGGTATCGCGCTGGTGCTGTCGGCCGTGTTCGTGCCGATGGCGTTTTTCAGCGGTTCGACCGGCGTGATCTATCGCCAGTTCTCGATCACGATCGTCTCGGCCATGGTGCTGTCGGTGGTCGTCGCCATGGTGTTCACCCCGGCGCTGTGCGCCACCTTGTTGCAGCCCGTCGAAAAGGGCCACAAGGCGGCGTCCACCGGTTTCTTCGGCTGGTTCAACCGCGGTTTCGACAAGGGCAGCCGCCGTTACCAGGGCTGGGTCGGTACCCTGATCGCGCGCACCGGCCGCACCCTGGTCGTGTACGCCATCCTGGCGCTGGTGATGGCCCTTGCCTTCCTGCGCCTGCCAACCTCGTTCCTGCCGGCGGAAGACCAAGGCATCCTGTACACCCTGGTGCAGTTGCCGGTCGGCGCCACCCAGGAGCGCACGCTCAAGGTGGTCGAGCAAGTCGAGCAGCATTATCTGAACGAGCAGAAAGACGCGGTGGAATCGGTGTTTTCGGTGGCTGGCTTCAGCTTCGCCGGTAACGGCCAGAACGCGGCCATGGCGTTCGTCAAGCTCAAGGATTTCGACGAGCGCGGCAAGGACAGCCTGCGCGCGCCCGCCGTGGTCGGCAAGGCCATGGGCCGCTTCTCGCAGATCAAGGATGCGATGGTGTTCGCTATCGCCCCGCCGGCGGTGATGGAACTGGGCAACGCGAATGGCTTCGACCTGATGCTCAAGGACGAAGGCGGCCTCGGCCACGACGCCTTGATGGCAGCGCGTAACCAGTTGCTTGGCATGGCTGCGCAAAGCAAGATCGTCACGCAGGTCCGTCCCAACGGCCTGGAAGATTCACCCCAGTACAAGCTGGAAGTCGACCAGGAAAAGGCCAGCGCGCTCGGTTTGTCGATCGCCGATATCAACAGCGTGCTGTCCACCTCCTGGGGTGGCGCCTACGTGAACGACTTCATCGACCGTGGCCGCGTCAAGAAGGTGTACATGCAGGGCGCGTCGGATGCGCGCATGGCGCCGGAAGACATCGGCAAGTGGTATGCCCGCAACGCCAAGGGCGAGATGGTGTCGTTCTCGACCTTTGCCAGCGGCAAATGGATCAGCGCATCGCCGCGCCTGGAACGCTACAACGGTACGCCGTCGCTCAACATCCAGGGCGAGGCGGCGCCCGGCTTCAGTTCGGGCGATGCCATGCTGGAAATGGAAGCCCTGGTCGCCAAGCTGCCGCCGGGCGTCGGCTATGAGTGGAACGGTGTCTCGATCGAGGAGCGCGCCGCCGGTTCGCAAACCACCATGCTGTACGCCATGTCGCTGCTGATCGTGTTCCTGTGCCTGGCCGCGCTGTATGAAAGCTGGTCGATTCCGTTCTCGGTGCTGCTGGTCGTGCCGCTGGGCGTACTCGGTACCGTGCTCGGCACCATGGTGTTCGGCCTGTCGAACGATGTGTATTTCCAGGTGGCGCTGCTGACGGTGGTGGGCCTGGCTGCCAAGAACGCGATTTTGATTGTCGAGTTTGCCAAGGAACTGGAAGACGGCGGCATGGACGTGAAGAAAGCGACCCTGGAAGCGGTGCACCTGCGCCTGCGTCCGATCCTGATGACCTCGATTGCCTTCGGCCTCGGCGTGTTGCCGCTGGCGATCAGCAGCGGGGCCGGCTCGGCCAGCCAGAACGCCATCGGTATCGGCGTGCTGGGCGGGATGCTGAGCGCGACCTTCCTGGGCATCTTCTTCGTGCCGGTGTTCTTCGTGGTGGTCCGCGCCTTCGTGGTCCGCAAAAACAAGGGGGCGAGCGCGCCTGCCATCGCTACCGTGGAAGGCCATTGAGATGAACAAGCAATTGATGAATGTGATGGGTTCGGCCCTGAAACTGACCTTACTCGCAGCCGTGATCAGCGGCTGCACAATGATGCCCAAGTACCAGCAGCCGGTCAGCCCGGTCGCTGCGGCTTGGCCTACCGGCACGGCCTACCCGGCGCAGGACGTCCAGGGCAGGCCAGCGGCTGACGTCGCCTGGCGCGACTACTTCGCCGACGAGCGCCTGAAGCAGCTGATCGCCCTAGCACTGGACAACAACCGCGATCTGCGCGTCGCGGCGCTCAATATCGACAAGGCGCGCGCCCAGTACCGCATCGAACGCGCGGCGCTGCTGCCGTCGGTGGCGGCGCTCGCCAGCCAGAACGCCCAGCGCAGCGCCGACAACCTGAGCGTGGGCGGGCAGGGCGGCGTGAGCCGGCAATATGGCGTGAACCTCGGCGTGGCGGCGTGGGAAGTCGACCTGTTCGGCCGCGTGCGCAGCCTGTCGGAAGCGGCGCTGCAAACCTACCTGGGCATCGAAGACACGCGCGCCAGCGTGCAGATGTCGCTGGTGGCCGAAGTGGCCAACGCCTACCTGACCCTGATGGCCGACCAGGAACGGCTGGCCCTGGCGCGCCAGACCTTGTCGAGCCAGCAGCGTTCGCTTGAACTGAGCGAAAGCCGGGTCAAGGCCGGTGCGGCGGCCGGGTTGGACCTGTACCAGGCGCGCACCACCGTGGAAACGGCGCGCGCCGACGCCGCCGCCTACACGGCCCAGGTGGCGCAGGACCGGAACGCGCTGACCCTGCTGGCCGGGGCCGCCGTCCCGGTCGACTTGCTGCCGCCGGCCGGCCTGGCGGGCGTGACCGCGCTACTTGATGTCGGGGCCGGCTTGCCGTCGGACTTGCTGTACCGCCGGCCGGACGTGCTTGCCGCCGAACGCACCCTGCAAGCGAGCAACGCCAATATCGGCGCGGCGCGCGCGGCGTTTTTCCCGCGCATTACCCTGACCGGGCAGGCCGGCACGGCCAGTTCCAGCTTGTCGGGCCTGTTCGACAGCGGCTCGGGCGCGTGGAGTTTTGCGCCCTCGATCAGCCTGCCGATCTTCAATGGCGGCGCCAATCGTGCCAACCTGGAAGTGGCCAAGGTCAGCCGCGACATTGGCGTGGCGCAGTACGAGAAAACCATCCAGGTGGCGTTTCGCGAAGTGGCCGACGCCCTGGCCCAGCGCGGCACGGTGGACGAGCGCCTGAACGCCCAGCGGCAACTGGTGGCGGCGTCCGACAAGAGCTACCGCATCTACGAGGCGCGCTACAAGAATGGCGCCGATACGTTCCAGAATGCGCTGATCGCCCAGCGCGCGCTGTACGCGGCGCAGCAGGGCCTCATTTCGGTGCGGCTGGCCGAGCAGGCCAGCCGGGTGACCTTGTACAAGGTGCTCGGCGGCGGCTGGCGCGCGGGCGATGGCGCGCCGGTGCCGGCGCAGGGATGATGCGTTTTAAGAAACTGTTTTGACCCTCGACAATCCCGCTACGGCGCATGACCGGCAGCGGGATTTTTTTGTCGCCTGCAAGCGCACATGGCACATTGCCGCGCAGGTAGCCACAAGCAGTTCTTTCAAGTAAATACTACGTTAGACTGGCGCATTCTCCGGTTGCCGGACCGGCCGGCCTATTAACAACACTGGTATGACATGAACGTAACGTATCCGCGGTTTGCCGTCGTCGGGCTCAATATGCTGGCGGTGGCCATGAGGGTGCCGGCTGGCGGCATACCACCGTTGTCCGATGCGTGGGAGTTACTTTACGTACTCTCCTACTTCGCCCCCTCCATTGCCGTGCTGGTGTTTTACGCGTCCTACAGGATGCACCTGACGCTGACGCTGCTGTCGATCCTGGCCTGCATCATCATGCCGGGCGGTGCGCGCGACAACTCGGCAATGGGTCGGGGTATTTTTCATCTATTTGTCGTATATCCCGCTTGTTTGATGTGCGGGTTTATCCTGCTCGATAAGGCGTGGCGCAGGATTACCTCCAGGCCGGATGCCGATCAATGGCGTTTGTAGTGTTGCCAAGACTGCCACCGACGGCTGAAACACCGTGATCCTCGTCAGGACAAGCGCAGGCGCGCTGCATTTCGGGCTCAATGCGCACAGCGCGCGCACGCTGCTCGGGCATGTGGCCCACCTGCGCCAGCATGGACGCAGCGACTTTACCGCGCGCGATGGCGGCAGCGGCGAGGCCATCGCCATCTCGCTCGCCAGAAGCGATACCGACCGGCTGGGGCTGCGCAAGAACGCGCTCGACTTGCTTCTCGACGACGACAGCATCGACCTGGCCGCATTCAAGCTGGCCGAGTTCATCGCGCAGGGTTTTTGTCCGACGCCCGAATTCATCGAATGCGGGCCGCACAAGCCGGGCCGCAAGGGCCGCACCATCAGCATTTACTTCGTCCCCGCCCCTACGCAGAACTGATTGCGTCCGGCCGCCTTGGCCTGATACAGGGCCGCGTCGGCCTGGGTCGACAAGGCGCGCGCATCGGACGCTGCGCTGTTGGTCCAGGCGATGCCGATGCTGGTCGAAACCTGGCGCGCCATCTCGCCCACCGAAAACAGCGGCCGCATGGCCTCGACGATCTTGGCGCCAACCCTGGCGCATTCCTCGGGCGAGCGCACGCCTTCCAGGATGACGGTGAATTCGTCGCCCGCCAGGCGCGATACCGTGTCGGTCTTGCGCACGGTGCGCAGCAGGCGCCGGGCGAATTCGCGCAGCACCTCGTCGCCGCCGGCGTGGCCGAGCGTGTCGTTGACCTGCTTGAAGCGGTCGATATCGAGGAACATCAAGGCCATGCCGCTGCGGTTGCGCACGCTGCGGCCCAGGGCCGCTTCCAGTTCGGCCTCGTAGCTGCGCCGGTTCGGCAGGCCGGTCAGGGTGTCGGTGTGGGCCAGCGCCTTCAGGTTGGCCTCGTGCCGGCGCGCCGCCGTCACGTCGGTCGAGAGCAGGTAGGCGCCCAGCACCACGCCGTCGCGCAGGTGCGGAATGTACACCGAGTGCAGGATACGGGTCTCCCCGCCGTGCTCGACTTCGAGTTCGAGTTGCACGGTATGGCCTTCCAGGCAGCGCCGCAGCTGTTGTTCGCGCTGGCCGCAGAAGTGCGCGGGGAACACTTCGCTGACGCTCTTGCCGACCATCGCGGCCGGATCGACGCCGTACCACTGCCTGTACATGGCGTTGGCGAAGCGGTAGCGCAGGTCGGCGTCGAGATAGGAAATGAGGGCCGGCAGGTTGTCGGTGACGGTGCGCAGGCGCTCTTCGCTGTCGCGCTGGCGGATTTCGCTGCGCTTCCTGGCGGTGATATCGAAGGCCATCGCATAAAACCCGTTCACCGAGCCGGCCGCGTCGATATCGGGAATGTACGAGGCGTGATAATGCGAGCTGCGCCCCTCGACCGTGAGTTCATCTTCGAACGAGACGCGCTTGCCCTGCAGCGCCAGCTTCATGAACTGCTCGACTTTTTCGAACTCCTGCACGCTGTAGGCCTGGCGCACCGGCTGGCCGATCAATTGGGCTTTTTCGCGTCCGTAGAAGCGCAGCGCCAAGGTATTGAGGTAAGTGAAGTTACCGGCCTTGTCGACCTGGCCGATCAGCGCCGGCAGGTTTTCGGTAATCGCCCGCAGGCGCTGCTCGTTGATCTTGAGCTTGCGTTGCGAGTCGTTCAGCTCCGTGATGTCCTTCATCGTCACCACCGCGCCCAAGGCTTCGCCGTTCGGGCCGCTCATGCGCCGTCCGCTGGCAAGCACGTAGCGCCGCGCGCGGTCCCTGGGTGCGATGACCATGGCGCTGTCCTTGATCGTCTCGCCTGCCAGTGCGCGCAGCAGGGGCACCTCGCGCTCTTCCAGCAGATGGGCGCCGTCGGCCGAGAACAGGCTGTAATGCGCGGCCCAGTCGCCGCTCGGCAGCGCCTCCGGCGGCAGGCCATGGAACTGGCGCGCGGCGCGGTTGAACAGGGTCAGTTCGCCGTCGGCCGAGCAGGCGACGACGCCGACATCGAGCGTCTCAAGCACCGTGTCGAGCAATTCTTGCTTCTGCTGCAAGGCGAGCTTGACGCGGATGCGCTCGGACACGTCGTGCAAAAATGCGCCGAAAAACAGTTCACCGCCGGCCTGGAAGGCGTTGATCGTCATCTCGACCATGATGTCGCCGTGCTCGCGCGTGCGCGCCGGCATTTCGATGCGCGTGTTGATCACCTTACCCATACCGTGGCGGGCGAAGCGTTGCATGCCTGCGCGGTGCGCCTCGCGGTAGGCTTCGGGGATGATCAGGGTGGCCAGATCCTGGCCCAGCGCTTCCTCGCGGCTCCAGCCGAAGGTGCGCTCGGCCGACGCATTCCAGTCCACCACCACGCCGCTCGCATCGGTGCCGACAAAGGCGCTGAAGGACGAGCCGACGATGGTGCGGATGCGCTCCTCGCTGGTGCGCAGGGTCGCTTCGGCGGCGAGGCGCTGGCCGATTTCGCGCTTGAGCGTATCGTTGGCGTCGCGCAGGGAGCGGGTGCGCTGTTCGATGCGCTGTTCCAGCTCGCCGTTGAGCGCTTGCACGGCCTGTTCGGCGCGCACCCGTGCGGCCACCAGCGCTCCCTTGTTCAGTTCATCCTCGACCAGGGCGGCGAAATCGCGCAGGACCTGGCGCGCCGCTTCGTCGAACTTGCGCGGCACGGTATCGATCACGCACAGGGTGCCGACCGCCTCGCCATCATGCGAGAACACGGGCTGGCCGGCGTAGAAGCGGATATCCGGGGCGCCGGTGACCAGTGGATTGGCGGCAAAGCGCGTATCGCACAGCGCGTCCTCGACCACCAGCATGTCGCGCCGCTCCACCGCGTGGGTGCAAAACGAGATCGCGCGCGACGTTTCGGTCGCCGCCAGGCCAACCCGCGATTTGAACCACTGGCGCTGCGCGTCGACCAGCGAGACCAGCGCGATCGGCATCGCCAGCGTGGCGGCCGCAAGGCGGGTAAGGCGGTCGAAGCGTTCTTCCTGCGGCGTGTCGAGCACGCGCAGGGCGCACAGCGCGCGCACCCGCCTGGTATCGTCGAAATGAGGTGTTGCGATTGTCATGAGGCTTTCCGGTCGCCGGCGCCAGGCGTCGGTATTTTGCAACAGTGCAAAGGACCGGCGGGAGCGTGGCCGGGAAAAATGCTGGTACGAGGTGGACGCGAAGGCGCGCCTGGGGCCTGGTCCGGCCGCAACAAGGGCTGCGACTACTATACCAAAATTTCTATGGAGAAAATATTTTCTTCCAAAAGATATATTTTACTCAACCATCGTATTGAGAATCATTTCCATTTGGAGTAAGATGCGGCCGTCTCCCCAGTCCCACGGGCGAGTTGAAAGCCAGTATGTTGCTTGCCCTAGCCTTGATCCTGACGCTGCTGTCCGCCGCGTGCTGCAATTTCAGCACGGCCAGGGCCGAACCACGCCTGCCGGCCTTGGCGGGGTCGGTGCTGTGCGTGGCGCCGCTGGTGCTGGCCGTGCTGGCGCTGGCCGCCCGCATGAGCACGTTTACCGCCATCCTGACCGTGCTGACGGTATGGATGATCGCCTTGCCGCTGGTCGGCGTGCTGCGCGCCCTGCGTCAAGCGCGCGCGGGGAGCGCGCATGGCTAAGGACACCATCCGGCGCGACCGGGTTTTGCTGCACAACGGCCTGCTGGCCCTGGTGCTCGGCTATCCGCTGGCGATCGCCGCCAGCGGCGCGCTGCACCAGCTGATGCGCTTTCTCGGCGCCGGCCCGGTGGTCGGGCAATTGACGATGTGGGTGGTGTATCCGCTCTGGATCGCGGTCATCGCGCTGGTGTTCCTGTTGCCCAGCAAGCGTGCCGGCTGGATCTGGCTGGCGCTGGCCAACGCGCTTGCCGCAGGCGCCTGCTACCTCTTGATGCAAGCCGGCGGGAGCGCCGCATGAAGGCCGACATCGTGCGCACTTACAAAGTGGTGCATACCTGGGTCGGCATCCTCAGTGGCGTGATGCTGTTCATCGCGTTTTACGCCGGCGCCTTTACGATGTTCAAGCCCGAAATCGGGCGCTGGGCCGAAGCGCAGCCGAATGCGCAGCAGGGCGCCAGTTCGCCGCTCGACCCGCTGGCCAGCGCCTTTTTCACCGCGCGCGACCCGGCCATCGGCAGCGCCGTGCTGGTGCTCGACCGTGAACGGCCCGGATACGGCCGCATGCGCTACTTTGATAAGCAGGGCGCGACCTGGCAGGTCACGCTGGACGCGGCCGGCCGCCTGCAAACGAGCGCCGCGCAGACCGGCCCGGCCGGCCACTTTGCCGACCAGGTGCACCGCAACGGCGGCTTGCCGCTGGCCGGCGCCGTGGCCGAGCCGATCATCGGCTTTGTGGCGCTGCTGTATGCGCTGGCGCTCATTTCCGGCGTGGTGATCTTGCTGCCCTCGCTGATCAAGGACTTGCTGCTGCTGCGCATCGGCGCCAACGTCAAGCGCTTCTGGCTCGACGCCCATAACCTGATCGGCATCACCAGCCTGCCGTTCCACCTGGCCATTGCCCTGACCACGGCCGGGTTTTGCCTGCACGACTGGGTCTACGACACGCAGGACGCCACCATCCACGCCATCGGCAAGCCGGCCGCGGCGGAACCGCGCGCCAAGGGCAAGCCCGGGCCGGATACCAGCGCGAACTGGGTTGCGCCGTCGCGCCTGCTGGCCAGCGCGCGCGTGCAGTCGAGCACCTTTACGCCCACCGAACTGACTTACCGTGGCCTGAACAGCCCCAAACCGCAAGTGAACATGGGCGGCGAGGACTGGAGCGGCCACATGCGCGCCCCGCGCGCCGGCTTCATGAACTTCAATCCCGTCAGCGGCCAGCTCAACAAAGGCATCAGCCTGCTGCCGCACCAGCAAAACAATTGGGAAGCGAGCCTGTCCGCCATCTTCGCGCTGCACTTCGGCAGCTTCGGCGGCGTGCCGGTGCGCCTGGCCTACGTGGTGATGGGTTTACTGGGCGCGATCCTGTTCTACACCGGCAACCTGCTGTGGATCGAATCGCGCCTGCGCAAGAACCGCCAGCTGGCCGCGCCGCTGCCGCAGCCGCGCCATGTGCGGGCGGTGGCGGCCCTGACGGTCGGCCTGTGCCTGGGCGCCGTCATCGGCCTGCCCCTGGGCCTGGTGGCGCTGCGCTGGCAGGCGGCGCTGGGGCTGGCCATGCCGGGCATCGGCCTGGCCATCTTCAACGCCGCGCTCGCAATCGGGCTGCTGGCGGCGCTGGGGAAGGGCGCGGCCTGGGCCGGTTACCGGCTGACCGCCGCCGCCGCCCTGGCGACCCTGCTGGTGCCGCTGACCAGCGTGCTCGCCTGTGTATTCCCCGCCCTGCCGGTCGGCAAACCGTATGTGAGCGATTACCTGTGGATCGACGGCCTGTCGCTGCTCGGCGGCGCGCTGCTGCTGTGGATGGCGGCGCGGGTGCGCCGGCGCGCGCGCTCGGGCGAACAGCAAAGCGTCTGGCGCGAGCTGGGCGCGGCCATGCCGTCCCCGCCAACGAATTCGGATCAAACATCTTCTCATCAAATAGCATCTAACCAAATGGAGCAAATGTAATGCGAGTCGTCCCTGTGTGTGCTTTCCGTATCATTCCCCTGGCCTGCATGACCATGATCGCCACCCTGGCCCTGCCGGCCATGGCCCAGGCGCCTGTCGAGACGATGAAAGAAATCACCGTCAAGGCCGCCGCCGAAACGGCCGGCAGCCTGCCCGCAGCCGCGCCCGGCGGCAAAGTGGCCAAGGGCGCCCGCCTGGGCGTGCTCGGCAACGTGAGCGTGATGGATACGCCGTTCAACATCACCGGCTACACCGCGCAAACCATCGCCGACCAGCAAGCCCAGACCATCGGCGCCGTGCTCAAGAACGATCCGTCGGTGCGCACCACCACCAACGAAGGCCACGTCGTCGAGAACTTCAATATTCGCGGCTTCGGCGTCGGCTCCGGCTCGATGGCGATCAATGGCGCCTACGGCCTGGCCCCGGAACAAAACACCCCGACCGAAATGTTCGAGCGCGTCGAAGTGCTCAAGGGTCCCGGCGCGATGATGATGGGCCTGCCGGCGGCGGGCGACGTGGGCGGCGCCATCAATCTGGTGCCGAAACGCGCCGGCGCCACCCCGCTCACGCGCGTGACCACCTCGGTATCGAGCAAGTCGAACGTGGGCGTGCATGCCGACGTGGCGCGCCGCTTCGGCGACGACCAGGCGCTGGGCGTGCGCGTCAACGGCGTGCTGTCGGGCGGCAAAACCTGGCTGGACCACCAAACCCGCCGCCGCGAAATCGGCCATGTGGCCGTGGACTACCAGGGCAAGGGCTGGAACGTCGAGATGGACGCCTACTCGCTGACCAACAAGGTACGCAAGGGCGCGCCGATGCAGCCGATCATCACCGGCTGGACCAGCGTGCCGAAGGCACCGCACGGCTCGACCAACTTCTTCTACGGCGAAGATGTGTACAGCAACACCGAAACCCAGGGCCTGATCGTGCGCGGCCAGGTGGAACTGGGCGCCGGCTGGAGTGCGTTCGCCTCGGCCGGCACGGCCAAGCACTCGTACGACGGCTTCATCTTCGGCACGCGTCCGGTATTGCCGGTCTCGGGCGGCAGCAGCGGCAAGGCCACCGGTACCGCCTACAACTCGTGGGGCGAGTACGAAACCACCACCGCCGAGATGGGCGTGCGCGGCCAGTTCAACACCGGCGCCATCGCGCACAAGGTGACGGTGGCGGCCAACGTGATGAACTATGAAGGCGGCGGGCGCGCCAACGGTACGGGTGCGATCACCAGCAACCTCTACAACCCGACCCCGATCACCATGCCGGCCGCAAAAGATGCCTCGACCTACAATCCGGTCAACGACGATGTGATGACGGCGCTCAGCGCGGTCGATTCGATCTGGTTCGCCGACGGCAAGCTGCAATTGACGCTCGGCCTGCGCGCCCAGAAAGTCAACCAGAAGCTGAGCAAGTACGAAGAAACGGCGGTCACGCCGCTGGCCGGCGTGGTCTATAAGCCGTGGGGCGAGAACGTGTCGCTGTACGCCAACTACGTCGAAGGCCTGAGCGCCGGCACCACGGTCAAGACGCCGTACGCGAACGAAGGCGAAACCTTCAAGCCGTACAAGTCGAAGCAGCTCGAGGCCGGCGTGAAGTGGAACATGAATACGCTGACGCAAACCCTGAGCGTGTTCCAGATCAGCAAACCGGCGCTGATCGAATCGAACAACCGCATGTCGCTTGACGGCGAGCAGCGCAACCGCGGCGTGGAGTGGAATGTGTTCGGCAAGGCCGGTAACGACATCACCTTGCTCGGTGGCGTGGCGTACACCAAGGCCGAGCAGACCAAGACCAACAAGGGCCTCAACCAGGGCAAGGCGCAGCTCGGCGTGCCGCGCCTGACGGCCAATGTCGGCCTCGATTACGCGCTGGCGGCGGTGCCGGGGCTGGAACTGAGCTCGCGCATCAATTACACCGGTTCGCAGTGGCTGGCGGCGGATAACAGCCTGAAGCTCGATTCGTGGACCACGCTCGACCTGGGAGCCAAATACGCGACCCGTTTCGGCGCCATGCCGGTGGTGCTGCGCGCGTTTGTCACCAACGTGGCCGACAAGGAGTATTTCGAGAGCGCGTGGGGAGCAGGGCGCCTGAACCTGGGCGCGCCGCGCGCGATCAGGCTGTCGGCGGCGTTTGATTTCTAAGCGCTGATGGTTGACCGGGCCCGCTTTTCAGCGGGCCTTTTTTATAGGTGGACCGGTGCGATGCACGATTTTCAGGCGGTACGCAGTCAACTTGTCAAGGAAGGCAAAGCGGTGGGCAAGCCCGCCTCGACGGCGCAGTTCGACGCCTTCGAATCGGCGCACCGGGTGCGCCTTCCGCTTCAGGTCAGGCTGAACTATGCGATCATGAATGGCGCCCCCGAATGTGCGGACGAGTGGCCGTCGCGCATCCGGTTCTGGGCGCTCGACGAATGGCGTCGCGCCAGCGAGCAATATCGCGGCTGCGAGGTGGCCGATTGCTTTTTCGGGGATCTGTTCATCTGCGCCGATCATCTGATGGAATGCGTGCATTACGTGATCGACCTCGATCCGGCATCGGCGCATTACGGTCGTGTCGATGCGGTCGGCGCCACGCGCTTGGGTATGGTGGCAAGCAACTTCAACGACTTCGTGGCGTGCGTGGCGCAAGACAGCGACGATCTGCATCGCTACGGCTAAGCTGGTGCCCGGTGACATCTTCTCGGCTGCTGCCGGGCGCATGTTGATTATCTGAGAAAAGGAAATGTATGGGAATATTGACCGACGTCGTCATTGCGCGGCCGGATGAAGCGGAAGCGATCGGCCTGTCGGATTATCCGGCCGAATCATGGACGACACTCGACATGAAAGGCATTCTCTATGAAGACTTCGGGACGCTGTACGCCGTCATTACCGGCACAGCATGCGATGGCGATCTTGAGCAGTTCCTGCCTTTCGTCGCCGGCGACAAGGACGACGGTCCGTGGGTGTTCCGGTTTAACGATGACATACTGAGCGCGATCGCTGCTATTGCCCCAGGCGCGATCGAACAGGTGGCGGCGGCCTGGGCCGCCTCCGAAGGCTTGCAGATGGGGGGCTGGTCGGTGGAGGACGCCAGCGCGGTTGTTGTCGGCCTCGTCGATCTTGCGTGCCAGGCCAGGAAGAATGATCTTGCGATGTTTGTCTGGACGTCCTTGTAACACCTTCGCGTAGCATGAAAATGCCGGCGATCAGGAAAAGGAAACTGCATGTTCAGCCTGACGAAGCCGGGCCTCGGAGGTGGCGGCAACCGGCGGAAGACCAAGTCCTGATGCGTCAGATGCGGCGCAGGCGCAGCAGGCCGATCAGACCCAGTCCGACAGCAAGCATCGCATAGCGCGATGGCTCGGGGATCGGGGCGGCCGGCGCGGCACTGTTCGCATTGCCCCAGAGTTTCAGATGCGTCCAGATCACCGTATCGCGGGTATTGGTGAAATCGACCGCGACTGTCCGAGGCCCGGCGCCTCCCCAGACGTTGGGGCCATCGATCGTGTGCCTGATCAGGTGCGAATCCACAAAATCGCCTGTGCCGAGCGATGCCACGAACTCGATCAGAACGAACGACGATGCCCAGCCGTTGTCCCACACCGATTGCTTCGGATCGACCGTCGACTGCACATCGACGTCAAACGTCAGCCTCAAGGCCGTGTGCGGCGACAGCGCCATGCCGTGGACGTAGCTGGACAGAGTGCTCTCGACCCAGTTGCTGCCCGTCCCCCGTGCGCTGCTGGCAACGGACAGATCGAGCGTCTCCAGTGACGTACCCGTCCTGCGGGTGGTCCCTGCCAGATGCGCGCCCTGATGCTCAGGCAGCGCGGTCGAATCGAAGTCCAGATGGTGATTGGTCCACGGCATCAACCCAGAGTCACTCATGCTTGCGGAAGGCTGCCCACGCTGAGGACCGTAACTGATGCGCGTGGTCGCCTGCTGGTAATCCGAATAGGCTTGGGTGTAGCTATATGACGGCGCAATGCCGTCGTCGGGCGCCAGGTCGATCAGGCTGATCCCGATATGCGACACTGACGCACGGGCGCTGACCTGGGCGTTTGCCAGGGGAAAAACCGCCAGCGGGATGAGCGACAGGGCGAGCAGGGCATGGATGTGCTTCATGGCGTTCCTTCACGAAGTCGTTACGTGGGACAGTGGCAACACGATGCCGTGGCAAGCCGATCACTTTCTTGATTCGCCGTTCAGCGTAATTCATGCAAAAAATACACGCAAGCTCTATTCAAAGCTAGTCCCAACAATTGCAACATATGGATGCCAGATCGATTGACTATGCGCGTCTGACCCGGCCCATGCCCTCTGTCGCATTCGTGCGTCTTTACCAGGGCGCCGGCATGTGCAAGCATTTGCCCGTCACGTCATCTCCATCGTAGAATCGCTTGCCCTGCGACCGCGCACGACCGCGCCGCCGCAACCGTCAACTTATTCTACAGAGACTCATGCACCCACTCCGCGTCACCGTCCTGGCCGCCATCCTGGCTTCCTTCGCCTCCAGCGCCGGCGCCGCCGACGACCCCGCCACCGAGAAGAAAAAGTGGGATGTCAACCATCCCCCCGGCCCGGCCGGCACCGTCAATATCGACACCGCCACCGGCACCTGGATGAGCGTCGACGTCAGCCCGGACGGCAAGCAGATCGTGTTCGACCTGCTGGGCGACCTGTATCTGCTGCCCATCGCCGGCGGTGAAGCCAAAGCGCTGACCCACTCGATGGCCTGGGAAATGCAGGCGCGTTTTTCGCCCGACGGCAAGCAACTGGCCTATATGTCGGACGCGGCCGGCGGCGACAACATCTGGATCATGAATGTGGATGGCAGCGGCGCGCGCGAAGTAAGCAAGGAAAAGTTCCGCCTGCTGAATAACCCGGTATGGCATCCGAACGGCAAGTTCATCGCCGCGCGCAAGCATTATTCCGGTACCCGCTCGCTCGGTTCCGGCGAAATCTGGATGTTCCACACCCAGGGCGGCGGGGTGCAGCTCAACGAAAAGCCGAACTGGCAGAAGGACCTGGGCGAGCCGGCGTTTTCGCCGGACGGACGCTACGTCTACTACTCGCAGGACACCACCGGCGGCACGGTATTCGAGTACAACAAAAATTCCAACGCGCAGATTTACCAGATCTTCCGGCGCGACCTGAAAGAAGAAAAGACCAAGCCCTTCGTGAGCGGCCCGGGCGGCGCGGTGCGGCCGACCCCGTCGCCGGACGGCAAATACCTGGCCTTTGTGCGGCGCGTGCGCAACCAGTCGACCTTGTTCCTCAAAGACCTGTCCACCGGCATCGAAACGCCGGCCTGGAGCGGACTGGAACGCGACCTGCAGGAAGCCTGGGCCATCCACGGTGTGTATCCCGCGTTCAGCTGGATGCCGGGAAGCAAAGAAATCGTGGTCTGGGCCAAGGGCAAGATCTGGCGCGTCGATCCTTTCGCCAGGTCGGCCAGGGAGATCCCCTTCCACGTCAAGGACACGCGCGAGGTGCGCGAAGCGCTGCGTTTCCCGCACGCCGTGGCACCCGACCAGTTCGACGTGCGCCAGTTGCGCTGGGTCAACGTGGCGCCGCAAGGCAACAAGGTGGTCTACTCGGCGCTCGGCCACCTGTACCTGCGCGACCTGCCCAACGGCGAGCCGCGCCGCCTGACGCGCCAGGGCGACCATTTCGAATACTTCCCCAAGTTTTCGCGCGACGGCCGGCGCATCGTGTTCGCCACCTGGGATGACGAAAAACTCGGTTCGATCCGCACCATCGACCTTGACAGCGGCAAGGAAACCACCCTCACCAGCACGCCGGGCAAGTACATCGAGCCGGCCTTCTCGCCCGACGGCAAGGACGTGGTCTACGTCAAGGGCCAGGGACGCTTCCTGCTCAGTCCATGGCACGGGCTCGACACGGGTGTCTACAAGGTCGCCAGCGATGGCAAGGGCAAGCCGGTGCTGGTCACCGACGATGGCCGCGCGCCGCAGTACGCCGGCGACAGCAACCATGTATACGTCACGCGCTCGGTGACCGCCAACGAAGTCGATACGACCACCGCGCTGGTGCGCATCCGCCTCGACAAGAACGAGGAGCACGCGATCGTAAAAGGCGAGTTCGTTACCAATTTCAGCCTCTCGCCGGATGGCGCCTGGCTGGCCTACGGCGAGCGCTTCCATACCTGGGTGGCGCCGCTGCCGATGGCCGGCAAGGTCATCACCATCGGCGAAAAGACCGAAGCCTTGCCGGTGCGCCAGCTCGACGCCGACGCCGGCGACTACCTGCACTGGTCGGGCGACAGCAGCGCGCTGCACTATTCGCTGGGCGACCAGCTGTTCACGCGCGAGCTTAAAAACGCCTTCGCACCGGGCGACCCGGACCCCAAAAAGGAAAAGCTGCGATTGAGCGCGCTGGCGGCCCAGCCGGGCGTGAAAATCGGCTTTCGCGCCCAGTCGGGCTCGCCGCGCGCCACCGTGGTGATCGACGGCGCGCGCATTGTGACGATGAAAGGCGATGAAGTGATCGAGAACGGGCGCATCGTCATCCAGGACAAGCGCATCGCCGCCATCGGCACGGCGGCCGACGTTGCCGTCCCAAGCGGCGCAACGCGCATCGACGCCAGGGGAAAAAGCATCATCCCGGGGCTGGTCGACGCGCACTGGCACGGTACGATGGGCGAAGACGGCATCGTGCCGCAGCAAAGCTGGGTCGATTACGCCGGCCTGGCCTTTGGCGTGACCACGGTGCACGATCCGTCCAACGATACCGGCACCATCTTCACCCACAGCGAGCTGCAGCGCACCGGCCAGGTGGTCGGGCCGCGCATCTATTCGACCGGCACCATCCTGTACGGCGCCAAGGGCAACTTCGCCGCCCCGGTCGAGAGCCTGGACGATGCGCTCACGCACGTGCGGCGCTTGAAAGAGGGCGGGGCGATCAGCGTCAAGAGCTACAACCAGCCGCGCCGCGAGCAGCGCCAGCAAATCCTGGAAGCGGCGCGCCAGAGCGGCATGATGGTGGTGCCCGAAGGCGGCTCGCTGTTCCAGCACAATATGACGATGGTGGTGGACGGTCACACCGGCGTCGAGCATTCGATTCCGGTGGAAGACGCCTACGACGACGTCAAGCAGCTCTGGTCGCAGACCAAGGTCGGCTACACCCCGACCCTGGTGGTGTCGTACGGCGGCCTCGATGGCGAGCATTACTGGTACGCGCGCAGCGATGTCTGGCGCCATCCGATCCTGTCGCGCTATGTGCCGCGCGCGGTGCTCGAGCCGCGCTCGATCCGCCGCGAGACCGCGCCGGAAGAAGACTTCAACGTGCACCGGGTGGCGCGCACCGCCACGGCCTTGCAGCGGGTGGGCGTGCCGGTCAATATCGGCGCGCACGGCCAGCGCGAAGGGCTGGGCGCGCATTGGGAGATGTGGTCGCTCGTCCAGGGCGGCATGACGCCGCTCGAAGCGATCCGTTCGGCCACGCTCAACGGCGCGCGCTATCTGGGCCTGGACAAGGATGTCGGCTCGCTCGAAGTTGGCAAGCTGGCCGACCTGTCGATCATCGACGGCGACGTGGTCAAGGATATCCGCACCTCGGACCGCCTGACGCATGTGATGATCGGCGGGCGCGTGTACGAGACCGCGACCATGAACGAGGTCGGCGCCACGCCGAAAGCGCGCAAGCCGTTCTTCTTCGAAGGCGTGAACGGGGCCAGCGCGCCGGTGGAAACGGTCAGCCACAGCCACGGCGACGGCCGCCACTGAGGCCTGTGCGGCCGTTTTGCCGGCTACGGCTCCCGGTTCGCCTGGGATGCGTAGCCGGAGGTGGCGCCGCCATACGGCGTCACGTCCAGGTCGCCAATCCAGGGCGGGCACGCGTTCGACAGGCGCCGGCTGTCGTCGGCGCCCCCCAGCGGTGGCTTCAATATTTCCTTGTGCACCTGCGAGATCGCCGTTCGCAGCAGCACTTCAGCCAGCGCCGGTGTCGGCGCATGCTCGCCCGGCCCGCCGCTTAGTGTGAACGAAAACACCATGCGTGCCGGCCCGTCCGGCGCCGTGATTTCCACTACGCCCATCCCATCCCCGTCAAACTCCACCGCGCCAATGGCCCTGCCAATTCGCTGAGACACGAAGTGGCGTTCATAGCGTTCCATTCCGCCTCCTCAGTTACCAAAAGTGGCCAATTTATCACCGCTGCATGAACTCCGCCAACACCGTTACGCAACAGTTGTGTGAGCAAGCAAACGCTTGGTGTCATGAAAATGGGTGTAAATTTCCTAACGGAAAATCATCCATAGCAAAGCGCTATTGGTGGACTTGATTAATCTCGGCTATTGTAAAAACGGGTAGATGGCTCCGACCAGAAAGGCTCACCAATTGAATGCTCCCGATCGTCGCCAATGCGACAACAGCGGCTTGTCCCTCCTGGTCGATCTTGGTGTCACCTACGACCGTACCCTGAGCCGCCAGGTGGCGCTGGCGTACTTCCGCGCGTCCGACATTCCGCCCGCCGTGGTCGAGCGCGTGCTGCAGGGCGCGTCGACCCGGCGCCTGACCGATTGGGAGCAGTTCCATCTAAACAACAACGGCAAGGGAAGTTGCGGCTGAGCGGTCTTTCTGGCTTGTGACTTGCGCGACACACAAATACATTACCAATGGTTACGAACGTTCGTTCGCTAACAGATTAAAGCGTGCATTCTGGATAAAGTTAACTCCCACACAAGCCGAGTCGACACTCCATGGACGCCCATCTCAAGGCCGCGCACGCGCCGGCCGCCCCTACGTATCCCATCAACCTGCGCATCAACGGCCAGCAGCACCAGGTCGAGGTCGAAGCCTGGGTCACCTTGCTCGACCTGCTGCGCGAGCGCGCCGGCCTGACCGGCACCAAGAAGGGCTGCGATCACGGCCAGTGCGGCGCCTGCACGGTGCTGGTCGGCGGCAAGCGCATCAATTCCTGCCTGACCCTGGCGGTGATGCAGAACGGTAAGGAGATCGTCACGGTCGAAGGCCTGGCCGATGGTGCCAAATTGCATCCGCTCCAGCAAGCGTTCATCGACCACGACGCCTTCCAGTGCGGCTACTGCACGCCCGGCCAGCTGTGTTCGGCCATCGGCCTGATGCGCGAAGGCGAAGCGCGCACGGTGGCCGAGGTGCGCGAGCTGATGAGCGGCAATGTCTGCCGCTGCGGCGCCTATCCGCAGATCGTGGCCGCCGTCACCGAGGTGATGGGCCTGGCCGAACACAAGGACAATCCCGACCGCCCTTACATTCCCGGCACGGTGCCCGCATGAACCCGATGACCTTCCACGCGCCGCAAGCGACTGCCGACGCGCTGCGCCACCTCGCCCACGCCGGCGCCGCCGTCATTGCCGGCGGCACCAACCTGGTCGACCTGATGAAAGAGGGCGTGATGCGCCCCACGACCCTGGTCGACATCAACAGCCTGCCGCTGGACGCCATCGCGCCCACGGCGCAAGGCGGCCTGCTGCTCGGCGCCACCGCGCGCAATGCCGATACCGCCTACCACCCGCTGGTGCGCACGCGCTACCCGCTGCTGTCGGCGGCGATCCTGGCCGGCGCCTCGCCCCAGATCCGCAACATGGCCACCGACGGCGGCAACCTGCTGCAACGCACGCGCTGCCACTATTTCTACGATACCGCCGTCGCCTGCAACAAGCGCGAGCCGGGCAGCGGGTGTTCGGCCATCGGCGGCCTGACGCGCCAGCACGCCATTCTCGGCGCCAGCGAGCATTGCATCGCCACCCACCCGTCCGACATGTGCGTGGCGCTGGCGGCGCTCGGCGCGGTGGTCCATGCCAGCTCCGCGCAGGGCGAACGGCGCATCGACTTTGCCGACTTCCACCGCCTGCCGGGCGCCAGTCCGGAGTGCGACAACACCTTGCTGCCCGGTGAGCTGATCACCGCCATCGAACTGCCGCCCGGCGCGCAGTTTGCCGCCCACTCGGCCTACCTCAAGTTTCGCGACCGCGCTTCGTATGCCTTTGCGCTGGTATCGGTCGCTGCCGCGCTCGACATCGGGCCGGACGGCGTCGTGCGCGCCGCCCGCGTGGCGCTGGGCAGCGTGGCCCACAAACCATGGCGCGTGCCGGCCGCCGAGACGTTGCTGGTGGGCCAACGCGCCGACAGCGCGCTGTTTGACGCCTGCGCCGCGCTGCTGCTGGCCGGCGCGCGTGGCCAGGGCCAAAACGATTTCAAGATTTCGATGGCGCGCCGCGCGGTCGTGCGCGCGCTCGAACAAGCCGCCGCCGGCACCATCGACAACATGCACGCACCGGACACCAAGGAGTCACTGTGACCGATCTGATTGAAGCACTGCGCACGCCGGTCGCCGACGAAGGCACCGGCCCCGTCACCATCGGCATGGCCGTCTCGCGCGTCGATGGCCGCGACAAGGTCACCGGCCAGGCGCGCTACGCCGCCGAACACCCGGCCGAAGGACTTTTATACGGCGTGGTCGTCAGCGGCGCCGTCACCAAGGGACGCATCGCCTCCATCGACGCCGCCAGCGCGCTCGCCGTGCCCGGCGTGGTCGATGTGATCACCCACGAAAACCGTCCGCGCCTGCGCTCCTTCGACCTGTTTTACAAGGACATGACCGCCCCCGGCGGCTCGCCATTTCGCCCGCTCTACGACGACAAGATCCACAGCAGCGGCCAGCCGGTCGCGCTGGTGGTGGCCGACACGTTCGAAGCGGCGCGCCATGGCGCCTCGCTGGTGCACATTGCCTACGAAGTCGAAGAACACCAAACGAGCCTGCTGCATAACATGGAGCACAGCCACAAGCCGAGCCGCCTGAAGGCCGGCTACACGCCGCCGCCCGAACCGAAAGGCTTTGCCGACGAGATGTGGGACAAGGCCGTGGTGCGCATCGAAGGCGAGTATTACAGCGGCGTGGAGCACCACAACCCGCTCGAAATGTTCGCCTCGACCGTGGTGCGCGGCGATGACGGCCACCTGACCATCTACGACAAGACCCAGAGCTCGCAAAACAGCCGCTGGTATGTGTCGCATGTATTCGGCCTGTCCAAGGACAAGGTCACCGTGCGCAACCCGTACGTGGGCGGCGCCTTCGGTTCCGGCCTGCGCCCGCAATACCAGCTGGCGCTGGCCGTGATGGCCGCCCTCAAGCTGGAACGCTCGGTGCGCGTGGTGCTCACGCGCCAGCAGATGTTCAGCTTCGGGCACCGTCCCGAAACCATCCAGCGCGTGCGCCTGGGCGCGCGTCCGGACGGCGCCCTGACCTCCATCATCCACGAAGCGCTGGCCGAAACCTCGCGCAACGAGGACTACGTGGAAGTGGTGGTCAACTGGTCGGGCCAGCTGTACGCCTGCGAGCATATCCGCCTCGGCTACAAGCTCGTCGCCCTGGACCGCTTCAGTCCCATGGACATGCGCGCCCCTGGCGCCGCGCACGGCGTGCACGCGCTCGAAGTGGCGATGGATGAACTGTCGTACGAACTGAAAATGGACCCGCTGGCGCTGCGCCTGAAAAACTATGCCGACATCGATCCCACCGACGGCCTGCCGTATTCGACCAAGGAGCTGCGCGCCTGCTACGAGCAGGGCGCGCAGCGCTTCGGCTGGCACCAGCGCCCGCTCGAGGCGCGCGCCATGCGCGAAGGCCACGAGTTGATCGGCTGGGGCATGGCCACCGGCATGTGGGACGCGATGCAAATGTTCGCGCGCGCCAGCGCCGTGCTGCACGCCGACGGCAACCTGGTCGTCTCGAGCGCGGCCACCGACATCGGCACCGGCACCTATACTGCGATGTGCATCATCGCCGCCGACGCCATGGGCATGCCGCTCGAACGGGTGCGCTTTCAGCTCGGCGACTCGACCTTGCCGGTCGCGCCGATCGAAGGCGGATCGTCGCACGTGGCCACGGTCGGTTCGGCGGTGCAGGGCGTGTGCGACAAGTTGAAAAAGAGTTTGTTCAAGCTGGCGCGCAAGATGCCCGATTCGCCGTTCGCCAAGGTCAGTATCGAGGACGTCGACTTTGTTGCCGGCGGCCTGCGCCTGCGCGCGCAACCGGCGCACATCGTGCCCTTGCAAGCGATCCTGGCGTCCGACGGCGCCGAGCGGCTGGAAGAAAAATACATGATGCTGCCGAATATTCTCAAGCAGCAGAAGTACCTGCGCGCCACCCACTCGGCGGTGTTCGTGGAGGTGCGCGTCGATGAAGCGTTCGGGACGGTGCGCGTGACGCGCGTGGTCAGCGCTATTGCGGCCGGGCGCATCATCAACGCCAAGGCGGCGCGCAGCCAGATCGTCGGCGGCGTGGTCTGGGGCATCGGCCAGGCGCTGCACGAAGAAACCCAGTCCGACGACCGGCTGGGCCGCTTCATGAACCACAACCTGGGCGAATATCACGTGTCGGTCAACGCCGACATCCACGATATCGATGTGCTGTTCGTGGAGGAGGATGACCGCATCGTCAGCCGCCTCGGCGCCAAGGGCGTGGGCGAAATCGGCCAGGTGGGCGTGGCGGCGGCGGTCTGCAACGCGATTTACCACGCCACCGGCCGCCGCGTGCGCAGCACGCCGATGACGCCCGATAAGGTGATGGCGCCGTAAGCAACCCGTCGGCGCGCGACAGCATCCGCGCCGATTGGCCTGGCCGATCCGGCGCATCCTGCTCGGCTGGAACGGCAGCCGCGAAGCGGGGCGCGCCATGCGCTTCGCCTATGGCGCGGGCCGGTATCCTGTGCCGCCATCAATCCAGCGCACGCGCAGGTCAAGGCAGTGCGCCGCACCCTGCGCGCGCACGTAGACGACGTCGAGCATGGACTCGACCTGCGCGGCGGAACGGATTTTGAAATCCGTCCCGCTCATCGCTGCACGCACCTCGTCGCGCATGGCGCCTTTGTCGCGACGAAGCGCAATGCTGGCGGCGGTGTTGGCCTGCATGCCGCAATCGATACCGCGGCGGATCTGCTTGTACTCCCTGGAGAACAGCACGGCGCCGACGATCACGGCGACCAGGACTAACAAAAGCGCAATTTTCATGAATCGGCATTGTCGAGATAAAGATAGAAAGTGCCAGTTCAGAAAATTGGCCGACAAGGTCATGACGGGCCCTGGGAATCCGCCCGCCCGCATGCCGCTCCAGCTGCCGGCAGTGCCCTTACGCCTTGAACGTCAGCAGCGGCGAAAAGCGCGCGATCGGGCGCGCCAGGCCTTCCTCGACCTGGGAGGTGATGACCGGCCCGATCGGCTTGTACGCGCCGGGCGCCTCTTCAATGCGACGCTCTTCGCGCAAGGTGATGCATTCGAACGGCCGCTGCCCGCCGGCCTGGCCATCGTGCTTCGACTTCCAGGCCATCTCCATGCGCGAGACGGCCCGTCCGGCGCCATGGCTGGCCGAACTGGCCCAGCGTTCGTGCCCGAGTCCATCGAGCAGGTACGAGTCGTCGCCCATCGAGCCCGGAATGAGCAGGGGTTGCCCGGCATGCGCGGGCGTGGCGCCCTTGCGATGCACATTGCCGCCCGCTTCACTGAGCACGATATTGTGCGGCACGTCGCACACCAGCGGCATCGCCTGGTCGCCGAACACCTGGCGAATGCGCTGGCGCACCAGTTCCACGATCAGCGCCCGGTTGGCGTCGGCGTAGTGGGCAGCGGCGTGCATCGCCGTCAGGTACTCGGTGGCCAGCGGCCCGCACAGGCCATACAGGCCGGACTCGGGATGCTTGACGCCGGCCGGCCATTCGGCTTTTGCGCGGTCCATCCAGCGCGTGCCGATGTACGAGCCCACGTCGCGCGAGCCGGTATGCACCATCAGCGCCAGTTGGCCCGGGCGCACGCCCAGCTCAAAAGCGCGGTGGCGGTCCACCACCTGCGCCACGTACTGAAACTCGCAGAAG
The DNA here is from genome assembly GCF_011682155.1 of Massilia sp. CCM 8734. Taxonomy (NCBI): domain Bacteria; kingdom Pseudomonadati; phylum Pseudomonadota; class Betaproteobacteria; order Burkholderiales; family Oxalobacteraceae; genus Massilia; species Massilia sp. CCM 8734. The sequence goes on along the minus strand of NZ_WHJI01000008.1, from coordinate 61,085 downwards.
TGGTTGCCCGCGCCGAGGGTGGCCAGGCCCGGATCGCGCAGCAGGCCGCGCCGGGTATCTTGCAGCGCTTCGGGCGCGTAGGCGGGATTGCCCTTGACGTGCGAGGCGTAAAACAGCCGCGCCGTTTCCGCTTCGACCTGGGCGAAGTCGATTTTCTCGAACAAGCCTTCGCGCGTGTTGCGCATGGCGCGCCAGAAGGCGCCCAGGCCGTCGGCAAACAGCGCTGTCATGGCGCCTGGCGTGGTCGGTACATTGCGGGCCGCTTCCAGCAGGTCGCCCTTGAGCAGCGCCACCAGGCGTTCCTTGTGCGCCAAAAAACGCTCGAGCGGCACGTCGATCACGTGCAGGCGCATGCCGCAGTTGATGTCGCGCCCGATCGATTCGGGCACCACGAAGTCGTGGTTGGTGACCAGGATGCTGCCGACCGGTACCGGCGCGCCGGGATGGAAGTCGGGCGTGGCGCAGGCGCGGCACACGTGCCCGCCGAGCGGGTGGCGCATGCCGGCGAACGCCAGCAACTGGCTGACCGCTTTCGCTTCGAGCGGCAGGCTCTGGGGCAGCAGGATTTCGGCGCGCACGTCGGCGCGCAAGGTCGATTGCACACGCAGGATATTGCCTTCGCGTTCGGCGAAGATGTTGTGGGAGGCGAGGCTTTGGCCAGTCGTTTGGCCGATACGGTAGTGCTCATTTTTGGCTGCTTTCTGTAGACGAAGAAAAACGCACCTTCGAAAAGGCGGTTTCTTCAGAGGCAGCAGCCAATACAACGAAGAACGCGGATTATATCAGCCAAACACGGCGATGTGGCATTTTCGATATTGTTGAGATGAAAATGGAATCAATGTTGCACCGCGTCATCACCCTGTCATACCTGTTGCGTACCATCGCGGTTTTCATCCCCGAGAGTTGACCGTGAAGTCCTGTATCCGTGCCCTGTGGCTGGCAATGCGCATTTGTGTAACCCTGCTGGCCACCAGCGCGACCGCCTCCGCGCAAATCGTGGTCGGCCACGCCATCGACCTGTCCGGCCCGAACGGCGCCATCGGCCGCGATTACGTGGCCGGCATCACCACCTATTTCGACAGCGTCAACGTCAAGGGCGGCATCAATGGCAAGAAGATCGTCTACACCGTGCGCGACGACCGCGGCGTGGCGGCCGATTCGGCCAGGCTGGCCACGTCCTTGATCCAGCAGGACCGGGTCGGCTACCTGTTGGGCGCCATCGGCCCGGAGTCGACCCAGGCCATCCTGGCCGCGCCGGCCTTCGCCGACTCGCGCCACGTGCTGTTTGCGCCGCTGACGGACGCCTTCGCGGCGCCGCGCGGGCGCGTGATTTTCTGGCGACCGAGCATGGAGCACGAGTGTCAGTTCATCCTCGCTTACTTCGACAAGCTGGGGCTGAAAAAAGTCGGCATCGTGTTGCAGGACACGCCGCAGAACCAGAAGACGTACAAGATGGTGACCGACGAATTGCGCAAGCGCGGCATGACTTTGGCCGGCACGGTGCGCGTGTCGCCCAATATCGACGCCGACGCCAGGCAGTTAAGCGCCTCGGGCGCCAAGGTGGTGCTGATGATCGCCGATACCATTGGCGCCTCGCAGTTCCTCAAGGCCTTCCGCAAGCATGACGCCAGCACCTTCGTGGCCGGCACCTCGCTGATCAACCTGGCGACGCTGAGCGAAATCGCCGGCGCGCGCGCCACCGAGTGGACTGTGTTTTCGCAGGTCGTGCCCAATCCCGGCAGCACCGCCTCGGTACTGCAGTCCGAGCATATCGACATGATGAAGAAATTCCGCGACGAGCCGGTATCGTCCATCACGCTCGAAGGTTTCGCGGTCGCCAAGACGCTGGTCAAGGTGATCCAGATGGAGGTGGCCGGAAAAGGCGGCTTGCAAACTGTCGCCGCCAGCCGCACCCCGATCGACATCGGCGGCATGACGATCCAGTCGTCCGACCGCAAGAGCACCATGTCCGAATTCGTCGATATCGCCTTATTCAAGCGGGACGGTCGCCTGATGTACTGATGCCGCCAGCGCCGGCGCGGCTTGTACCGGGTCGACGTAGCGCGCCGTTTCGCGCAGGGCGGTGGCGGCGGATCCGCAGGCAAACACCAGCACGTCGCCCGGCCGGCAGCATGCCATCGCCGCCGTAAAAGCGTCGCTGACCGGCACGATCGCGTGCAGCAGATGTTCTTCCTTGCCGGCGCGGCGTGCGCCGTCGAGGATTGTTTGCGCCGTCTCGCCGCTGGCGCGTCCGCGCGGGTCGGCTTCGTACACGAACAGTTCATCGAAACCTTCGGCGCAGGTCTGCCCGATGTCGAGCAGGTCGGCTTCGCGCCGGTCGCCGGGGCAGGTGAGCAGCGCGATGCGCCGTCCGCCCGAGAGCGACTGCGCCATCGACGCCATGGCCGCGTAAGCGGCCGGGTTGTGCGCGTAGTCGACCACGATGGTGACGCCTTGCGCGCTGTAGATGTTCGAGCGCAGCGGGTTGTTGTCGCGGTCCGATACAAAGGTCGACAAGGCCAGCGCGATCTGCGCATGGGTAAAATCGGCCCCCATCAGCGCGGCCGCCGCGGCCAGGGCGTTGGCGATGTTGTAGCGCGCGTGGCCCTGCATGCTCGATGGCATGCGCCCGGCGTGCAGCAACCCGGCCCTGCGCGAGCCGTCGGCCAGGATCAGCGCATTGTCCTGGTAGTAGGCGGCGCGCCCGCCGTTATCGAGGTGGCGCAGCAGGACCGGGTTTTCCGGCTCCATCGAAAAGAAGATGCGCTCCACGTCGGTCGGGACCTGCGCGCTCATCGCCACGCACAGGCGGTCGTCGGCGTTGAGCACCACCGCGCGCGAGGCGGCGTTGGCCACCACCGCCTTCACGCTTGCCAGTTCGGCCACGCTGTCCACGCCGTCCAGCCCCAGGTGGTCGGCCGACACGTTCAGCACCACCGCCACCGCGCAGCGATCGAACGCCAGGCCGCGCTTGAGGATGCCGCCACGCGCCGTTTCCAGCACCGCCAGATCGACCGTCGGCGTGGTCAAGAGGGTGCGTGCCGAATGGTAGCCGGCGCAGTCGCCCTCGATGATCCGGTGGCCGTCAATGAAGACGCCTTCGGTGGTGGTCACGCCCGTGCACAGGCCCGCCAGGCGTGCCGCGTGCGCGATCATCAGCGACGTTGTGGTCTTGCCGTTGGTGCCAGTGACCGCAATGACGGGAATGCGCCCGTCGCCCTCGCCGAACATGGCCTGCACGATGGCCTCGCCGGCGTTGCGGGCCAGGCCCCGGCTCGGATACTCGTGCATGCGGATGCCGGGCGCCGCATTGACTTCGATCAGGGCGCCGCGCTGCTCGCGCAGGCACAGCGAAATATCGCCGCAGATGACATCGATGCCCGCCACATCCAGGCCGATGATCCGCGCCGCGCGGATGCACATCTCGCGCGTCGATGGGTGCACCAGATCGGTCACGTCTTCGGCGGTGCCGCCGGTGGACAGGTTGGCGTTCCCGCGCAGTTGCACCTCGACACCGGCGGGAACCACGGAGTCCGGCGTGTACCCCTGTTCCGCCAGCAGCGCGAGCGCCAGTTCGTCGAGCCGCAGGCGCGTGAGGATGTTGGCGTGGCCCTCGCCACGGGCCGGATTGCGGTTTTCGAGATCGACCAGTTCTTGCACGGTGGCCGCGCCATCGCCGCTGATGGCGGGCGGGCGGCGCAGCGAGGCGGCGGCTAGTTTGCCGCCGGTGACCAGCAGGCGGTAGTCGCGCCCCGCGATGAAGCGCTCGACGATGACGCGGCGGCCGTACTGGCGCGCGAAATCGAAGGCGACGCGCACGCTGTCGGCGTCGCCGCATTCGGTGGTGACGCCCTTGCCCTGGTTGCCGTCGAGCGGCTTGACGGTGACCGGAAAGCGCAGGCGCGCCGCCAGCGCCACCGCTTCATCGGCGCTGGCGGCCACGCCGCCTTTGGGAACCGGGATGCCGCCTTGGTCCAGCAAGGTCTTGGTCAACTGCTTGTTGCTGGCGATGCCGACCGCGATGGTGGAGGTGGCGCCGGTGACGGTCGCCTGCAGGCGCTTCTGGCGGCTGCCCCAGCCCAGCTGGAACAGATTGGCTTCGTCGGTCAGGCGCACCGTGGGAATGCCGCGCGCCTGCGCCGCCCTCACCACGGCCGCCGTACTGGTGCCCATGGCGCCGCGTTCGGCCACGTCGCGCAGCGCGTCGAGCCGTTCGGTCCAATCGGGCGCTTCGCCGCGCGCCGCCGCCCGCACCATGTCGAGCGCCAGCGCCATCGCCTCGACGCCGACTTGCTCGCGCTGGTAAGCGACGACAATGCGCCAGCGCGTGTCGTCGACCTGGCCGGTCAGGGAGAAGCTGACCGGCGTGCCGGCCACGCCTTGCAGCTCCACGGCCGCTTGCTCGGCCGCGTGCGCGGGCGTGGTGAAGCTGCGCCGGCCGGCCAGGCCGGGCAACTGCGCCAGCAAGGCGTCGGCGAAGCCGGGATCGATGGCGCACGAATCGCCGGTGTCGATCACGGTTTGCAGGCAGGTCAGTCGGGACCAGCGATTGGGGCCGCGCAGCACGCGTTGTTCGATGATGTTCATATTTGTTAGGCGATGTTGGTAACGATATGGATAAAGTCGGCCAGCGCGGCCGGCGTGGCGTCGTCGCCGCGCGCGCCATAGCGCGAACCGGACGGCAGCAGGTGCAGGCGCACATCCACCATTTCGGGCACGCTGCGGTTGCGGATGTCGGCCACGTTCGAGACCATGTGGCGCCCGTCGATCACGGTGACCGCGCCGGTGCCCAGGATTTCGATGCCGCCGCCGGCTTCGATCAACAGCGCCGTGTCTTCGTCGATGCCCACGCCCAGCAGGTAGGGGTTCTGCGCCACCACCGTCAACAGGCGCGCAAGGCGCTGGCGCTGCGAAAAGTGCTGGTCGATCACCACGCGCTGCACGAAGCCGATGCCGGCGCCCAGGCTGACCGCGCCTTTTTCCGGATGCAGCTCGGCTTTGCCGTCGGCCAGCATGTGCGCGGACATGGCCGACGCGCCCGCGCTGGTGCCGGCGATGCACGCGCCCCGCGCGAGCGCCGCGTGCAGTGCCTCGTCCAGCCTGGTTCCTCCGATCAGCGCCAGCAGGCGTTTCTGGTCGCCGCCGGTGATGAAGACGCCGTCCGCCTGCGCCAGGTCGGCCGCCATGGCGGCGTCGTTCGCTTCAAGGCGGCTGGAGACGCGCAGCTCGCTGCGGCGCGCCACGCCCATGCCGCCGAACGCGCAATCGTAGATGGCCCACATTTTTTCGGGCACGCGGCTGGCGGCCGTGAGCACCACGATGCGCTTGTCCGGCCCGCCGCACAGGGCGACGAAGCGTTCCAGTACCTGCATGTCGTCTTCGCGGTCTTCGCCGCCGCCGATGATCAACAGGCTGCCGCGCCGAGTGCCGGATGCCGGCTCGCTCATGCGGCACCAATCGGGCGCGTGGCGCACAGCCACACCGCCGCGATCCGGTCCGCGTAGGCATACGGGGCTTCGTCGAGTTCTTCGCCAAAGACGTCGGGGTCGATTTCGTCGTAGGTCCAGTGGAAACCGGCCGCGCGCAGGCGCGGTTCGACCGCCTGGCGGAACGGGTCGGCGCTGGCCACGATGGCTGCGCCCGTGTACAGCATCAAGGTGCCGCCGGGCGCGAGGCGCTTGATCGCTTCGTCCACGATCGCCACCGACAGTGCCGCGCCCAGGTCGCCGCCGCCATGGCGGTAGGCGCGCTGTTCGCGGTCGATCAGGTAGGGCGGGTTGGCGACGATCAGGTCGAACTGGCCCTCGACCTGCGACAGCAGGTTGCTGTTCGTCGGCACCACGTTGGTCACGCCGGCGATGCGGGCGTTGACGTCGGCCAGCACCAGCGCGGCCGGGTTGATGTCGACCGCGAACACGCTGGCGTCGGGATGGGCCAGCGCGATCGTGATCGCGCCCGGTCCGGCGCCGCAGCCGATGTCAGCCGCGCGCCGCACGGGCAGGCTGCGCGCCGCCAGCGAAGCGCGCAGGGCGCGCACGAAGCGGTAGGTGTCGGGGCCGAAGAATACGGCGTCGGACGCGTTGGTGGGGTAGGCCGAGTGCAGGTACAACTGGCCATCCAGCGTCGAGGCGCGCAGCACGCTGCGCAGCATGCCGTTATCGTGGTTGAGAACCTCGCCCTGGTGCAGCAATTCTATCAGGGTGGAGTTGACCACGGCCGGCTTGAAGGGGCGGCTCCAGCCGAAAATGCCGGCCAGGTCGTGCGCCCAGCCATTGGCCAGGCGCGCGTTGACGCGGCTGTGGGTGAGCGGGGTGACGGTGGTAAACACGTAGCCGTGCTGCTTCAGGCCGCAGCCGAGGGCATACAGCGCGGCGCGGCGCTCGTCGCCGGCGATGCCGAGCGGCGGCGCCTGGTCGAGCCGGTGGCCGTCGATGGAGATAATGGTGGCGCTCATGCGGGTCCTGTCGGTGAAGGCGGTCATCCGAGCAAGCGCACGAACATGCGCGTTGCCATCAGGCCGGTGGGGGTGTGGTGGCGGGCCGGCGACATGTGCGCGGTCAACAGTTTCATGGCGGCGTTGGTCGACGGCGCCAGCGCGACGGCTTGTTCGAGCTTGCGCAGCTGGTCGTTTTCGGCTTCGTGCTCGCCGGCCTGGCCGGCGTACGGGTAGCGGATCAGGGCGCGGGCGCCGTGGACCTTGGGCGCCGCGTTGCGGGCCGGGGCCTGGGCGCGCTGGCGCGCGCGGAACGAGGCCACGCGCGGCGCGGGGCTGGCGCTGTCGCCGTCCTGCGCGGGGCTGGCGATCCAGTCGGCCAGCACCTGCAGTTCGTAGCTCGAGAACACGCCGAACATCTCGGCATGGTCGCCTTGCAGCAGGCCCCAGAAACGGCTTTCGTGCGGGGCGGCGCCGCGCTTGATCCAGCCGGTGGTTTGAAACGCGCGCAGCAGGGTGGGGATTTGCCGCGGATCGGCCAGCCAGGCGTTGATGGTCTTGCCGGCCACGCGGCAGTAATCGCTGTGCATGTTTTGTCCGACCACGGCCTTGGCCGCGAGGATGCGCACCAGTTCTTGTTCCAGGTCGAAGGAGGCGATTACGGAAGCGGTATTTTCGCCCAGTTCATTGAGCTTGTAGCCTTCGCGCACGCGGCGATAGAACTCGGCCGGGTTGGCGGCGCGCGCGATTACCCGGGCAAGCGCGTCGACGGCGTCGCGCGCGTGCCCGGTCGAGCCATTGTCGACCGTGATATGCAGGGTGAAGTAGTAGGGGTCGATGCCCAGTTCGTTCAATTCGTAGGCGGTGATGAGCAGGTGCAGCGGCAACTGTTCGTAGCCGAGGTTATAGCCGATCATCTCGGGCAAGAAGGCGTCGCCCGCACAGGCCAGCGCCAGTTGCAGCGCGCCCTGGGTGAAGTGGGCGCCGCCAAGGTCGTCCCACTCGGCGCAACCATGGTTGTCGAGCAGGCGCTGGTACAGGGTGACGTGGTTCTTGTCCGGCAAGCCATCGCCAAGTTCTTCGACATAGGTCTTGACCAGCGGGCGGAAGTCGTTCTCTTGCCAGCGCTGCAGGGTGCCGTACAGCCAGGCGCCGTCCACCAGTTTGGTAGGGGCCACGCAGCGCAGGAAGTACAGCGCGTGCGATTTGTTGGTAAAGAAGCGGCGCGGGGCGCCCTCGCGGCGGCCGGCCAGGTAGTGCTGGTACGCGGCGCCGATGGCGGCGCCGCGCGGGGCGATCCAGCCATCCAGGCCGGCCGGGGTGTCGGGCAGGTCGCACGGGTGCGCGGCGGCGCGCGCCAGTTGGCCGACCAGGTAAGCCTGGGCGTCGGCCTCGGCGCCGGCGGGCAGGTCGGCCTGGGAGAGCGTATCGTACAGTGCGCGGCAGCTGGCGGCGGCGGGCGCGCCGGGGCGCGGGGCATCGAAGTGCGGCGGGATGAACACGGTGCTTTGCATGCTGGTCATGGGGTGCGGGCGATCAGTTTTCGAGAGAAGCCTCATTATCGCCGTGGCCCGGCGCGCCTCGTATCGGTGACCAAGCTGTGCTTGGGTAGGACAACGATTACGCGGGCCGGGCCTGTCTATCGCCGAGGCCCGGTCCTGCGCCCCATTGCGCGTGCCGCATAAACTGTTGGTTGCTCTGAAAATTAGACCGCTTGTGTATCTTTGCGAACAGACAACGCACCAGACTCGGCGTAGACTTGCTACATGGCCGCTGTGCGGCCTCTTACCGGAGCGCTCAATGTCAGTGTCCGAAATTATTGCAACAAATCAACTTGAGTTGCGTCCGCGCAAACACGCCGGCCATCCCGTCATGCGCGGCATGCCGCGCGTGGTTGCTCAGGATGGCGTGACCTTGCGCGACGCTTTGCGCGCACGTTGCGAGGAAGCGCTGTTGCGCTGTTCGGCGCAGTCGGCCGGCATCAGCATTTTCGACAACAACGACTTCGACGAACTGACCTGGGCCGCCACCGCCGGCGCGCTGGCGCCGTACGAAGGGCGCCGCTTTCCGCGCTCGAACAGTCCGTGCGGGCTGTGCTTTTCGTACCGGAGCACCCAGTTGTTTGTCCGGCCGCATCAGTATTTTCATTGGATGGCGGAGAACAACGTCCACATCAACGAAGCGCTGGTCACGCCCCTGATCGGCCAGTTCGGCGCGTTCTACGGCACCATCTGGGTGATGAGCCATGACGACATGGATATCCACTTCAACCGCGACGACGCCGACACCCTCGCCGACCTGAGCCGTGGATTGGCCAGCGCCATCCGCCTTAACGACATCGGTCCCGACCGGGACGGGCGCGTCGTTTAACGCGTCGTTTAGCGCATCGTTCAAGCAAGCCGCTCCTTCCTTCCCGCAGCCTGTCGCACGGCCCTCCCGGCGCGCGCGCGGCGCTGTCATACTGGACGCCTTTTTACCTCAAGGCTCCTTCATGAAAACAATCGCGCTCCTTCATGCCATCGTGCTTGCCTCGGCGCTGGCCGGCCCGGCGCACGGCCAGAGTTCGGGGCGCGCCTGGGCCAGCGCGGCCGACGTGGCGCGCGACCAGAACAAGCCGCACGCCGCGCTCGAGGCTTACCGGAAGGCGGCGCAAAGCGCTTACGCCAGCATGGTGATGGACTATAAATATGCGGCCACCGCCGCCCGGCTCGGGCGCACGGAGCAGGCGCTCGGCATCCTCGGGCAGGCCGTCGCCACGCGCCAGTTCCGCCTGCTCGACGAGTTGGCGCAGGAGGACGATTTTGCCGCGCTGCGCGCCGATCCGCGCTGGGCCGGCATTGTCGCGAGCGCCAGCGCGAACGAGCGCGCCTACCGTGCCGCTCACGCCAGCCCGGAAGAGTTCCGCTTCATTAGCAGCGACATCGCGCGTTTCTGGACCGTGTATGACAAGCTGGACGGCGCTGCCGATCCGGGCGCCTTGCTCGAGCGCGAGTACCTGGACGGCGGCAGTGTCGGCTTGCAGGGGTTTGTCCACATGCGCATCAACAATGGCGCCAGCCTGTACCGCCGCATCAGCAAGCACGCGCAATATTACCGCGCCATCCGCGCCAATACCTTGCGCGCAGCCTCATTCGAACCGCTGATCCGCGCGGACATGCGGCGCTTCAAGGCGCTGTATCCCGAGGCACTGTTCCCGGATATTTACTTTGTGATCGGACGCCTGAGCGCCGGCGGCACCGCCTCCACCGATGGCCTGTTGATCGGCACCGAGATGTACGGACGCGGCCCGGGCGTGCCGACGGGCGAGCTGGACGCCTGGTTGCAGGCGGGCACGGCGACTATCGACACCTTGCCGGCGATCGTCACGCACGAGCTGATGCATTTCCAGCAGCGGCTTGATCCACAAACCCTGCTCGGCCATGCGATCAAGGAAGGGTCGTGCGATTTCCTCGCTTCGTTGGTCACCAAGGGCAAGTTCAACGAAGCGATTTACCGCTATGGCTATGCCAACGAGGCGCAGCTGAAAAAGGAGTTCCTGGCGGCCATGGATGGCGCCGACCTCAATCGCTGGCTGTACAGCGGCGCTCCGGAAGGCGACCGTCCGGCCGACCTGGGTTACTTCATGGGTTTCCGGATTGCCGAGGCGTATTACAAGCAGGCCAGGGACAAGCGCCAGGCCATCGTCGACATGTTGCACATCACCGATTTCAAGCGCTTCCTGGCTGAGAGCGGGTATGCCGGCCGGCCTTGAGGCGCGATCAGCGTTGGCCGAAATCCCAGCTGTACAGATCATAAATCGGGTCGTCGGAGCTTGAAATCGATGGATCTCCCGCGCAGACATCCATCGCCATGCCGCAAGAGAAGTCCGGTGCGGCGCAAAAGAAAATGCTGATCCGCTCCCTGGTCAGTGCGTTGAATCGATACCACTGCGCGGCGCTCGCCCGCTGTATTTCCAAGACGGGTAGATCGGAACTGATGTACTCCCGGTTGGCGTGGTAATTCGGGAAGAAACATCGTAACGCAGGCAAGTCGGGAAGGCTTGCGATTGCCGACAGCGCTTTCTCGTCAATCAAATGGTAGCTCTGCGCGTAAAAAGTGTCTTTTTTCATTCTTTCATCGCCGAGCATGGCAATGATTTTTTGAAGGATGTCACTTGAGTCCGGAAAATAGATCGCCTTGACGATCGATGCTCCTGGCGCGCCGCCGCTCTCTTGCGCAAGCAACTGATTGACATGCCGGCGCTGGGCATTCTGAACGATCTTTATCAGCAGATTTTTGTTATTCACTTGTTCGGTCCCGTCACATTACCCGGCCCGGCGCGCAGGTAGCCGTCCAGGGCATCGACGATACCGCGTTCGATGTCGGCCGGCGCGAAGCGCGCCGGCGCATCCATCACGGCCGCGTGCACCAGCGACTCCATCATGCGCAGCAGGACCCAGGTGGCCAGGTCGAGGTCGGGCTGGCCGATCTCGTCGCGGTGCCTGCCGAGCATGTCCAGGATGCGCTGGAAGGAGTTGTTGTCGGCCGCGCTGTCCTGGGCCGGCGTGTCGAAAAATGGAAGTTCCTTTTCCAGCACCTTGTGCAACTCCGGCTCGACCTGGTGCGCCACCAGCCAGGCGTGCACCATGGCCGCCAGATGCTCGCGCAGGGTGCGCGCACCGGCGTTGGCCAGCACCGCATCGATGGCTGCGTACATCTGCGCGCCATGGCGCTCGTGCAGCGCCGTGATCAGTGAATCCTTGTTCGGAAAATACTGGTACACCGAGCCCACGCTCACGCCGGCGCGCGCGGCCACCGCGTTGGTGTTCATGCCGGCGTAACCGCGTTCTTCCAGAATGCCAGCCGTGGCCTGCAAAATCTGCTCGACCATGTGCTGGGAACGTGCTTGGCGCGGCGCTTTGCGGGGCGTGGGAAGAGGGCGCACGCGGGTCCTTGGAATGCGAGTTTTCAATATGAGTAATTACTCGTATTCTCTCATATGGAGAGTATTTGCTCGTCTTTTATGCGAGGCATCTCCATGCAATCCCCCTTCGAATGTCGCGGCCGCTTCGCCGCGCAGCCTGTTTCTTGAGTTACTCCCGATAACCCTGACGGTGTTCGTCGCTTTCCTCACGCTCAAGGAGGGCGTGACGACGGGCGTGTCGGCGTTTGACCGGGTGACGGCGATCCGGGCGGCGATTGCTCCGGGTGCGCGGGCCGGCGACATCGTCACTCCGGGCCATGTGTTTCCGCTGGCGGCGCGTGCCGGCGGGGTGCTGGCGCGGCGCGGCCACACCGAAGGCTGGGTCGCCCTGGCGGTGCTGGCGGGCCTGCGCCCGGCCGCCGTGCTGTGCGAGTTGATGAATGCCGACGGCAGCATGATGCGCGGCGCGCAGATCGAACGCTTCGCGGCGGACCGGGCCTTGCCGGTGCTGTCGGTGGCCGATACCGCGGCGTGGCGCGGCGGCGTGGAGTACGGGTTTTTCCGCCTGCCAGCCAGGCCGGTCAATCGGGTTGGACTACTACCGCCGCTCGCGCCGGCGGGTCTCAGTCGCCCAGCACGGAGGCGCGTTCGCGCCGCGACGACGCCGCCGGCGCGTCCGGGCAGACCCGGTTGCGCCCGGTCGACTTGGCCAGGTACAGGGCCTTGTCGGCCGCTTCGACCAACTGCTTGCTGTCCATGTCCTTGGTCGGCACCAGCGCGTGTACGCCGCAGCTGATGGTGACGATGCCGGCCGGATTGGCCGCGTGCTCGCGCCCGGCCGTCGCGATCGAGCGGCGCACCGCTTCGGCCACCACGATGGCGCCGTACAAGTCGGTATTGGGCAGCAGGATGGCAAACTCTTCGCCGCCGACGCGCGCCGCCAGGTTGCCGGCGCGCCGCCGTCCGGTGCGGATGCACTGGCCGATGAACTGCAGGCAGGCGTCGCCGGCCGGGTGGCCGTAGTGATCGTTGTACTTCTTGAAGAAATCGACATCGAGCAGCACCAGCGCCAGCGAGGTGCCGTCGCGCACGGCGCGGTTGAATTCGGCGTCGAGGCGGGCGTCGAACAGGCGCCGGTTGGCGATCCCGGTCAGGCCATCGTTACGCGCCAGCAGCTTGAGCGAGCGGTTCTTGGTCACCAGCGCCAGCTGGGCGTTGCGCAGTTGTTCTTCGAGCTCGTCGCGCAGGGTCACCTGGCGGAACAGGCGCACGCCCATCCAGCACAGGATCAGCAGCAGGATCACCACCCACGCCGTCGAGAGGTAGGCGTTGGCCCACCAGTTCGACAGCGTTTCGTCGGTCGACAGGCCCACCGCCACGAACAACGGGTAGCGCCGCAGCTGGCGGAAGCTGTACATGCGGTTGGCCGCGTCCATGTCGACCGCGATGGCGACCGATCCGAGCGTGCCGCGCTCGCGCCACTGCTTGAACAAGGGTTCGCTCGCGATCGAGCCGCCTACCTGCTCTTGCAGGTAGGGGCGGCGCATGACCAGCGCGCCCTGTTCGGTGGCGAGGGTGATGTTGCCATGCGCGCCAATGTCGAAACTGTCGTAAAACGTGCGGAAAAAACCCAGTTGAACCGTGGCCAGGGCCACGCCGGCAAAACTGCCGTCCGGGTTTTCCAGGCGGCGCGACACCGGCAGCACCCAGGTATCGGTGGAACGGCTGCGCACCGGCGGGCCGACGTGCGCCAGCTTGTCCTTGTGCGTCTGGTGATAGATGAAATATTCGCGGTCGGCGTTGTTGAGCGCCGGTACAGGGGCGCGCAGCGAGTGCACCGCCCAGTCGCCCTTGGCGTTGTAAATATACATGCCCTGCAGCGAAGGCGTGCGGCTGACATGGTCGATCAGCTGCAGGTGCAGCCGCTCGCCGTAGTGGGTGATGCCGTCATGCTGCACGCTTTCGACCACGCCGGCCAGGATGGTGTCGACCAGCTCGATGGTGCTGTCGGCGTGATCGGCCAGGGCGCGCGCCGTGTTGGCCGTGGCTGCGGCGCTCTGCGCCAGCTGGGTTTCGCGCGCGCTGTAAATGCTCCAGCCCTGCACCGCCACCAGCGAAATGCAGACGACGAACAGGAACGAGGCGGCAATGGCGATCAGCGGCCGCTTTTTGCCATCAAGTTCTGCAACGGGCGATAACTGCTTTTCAGCTTTCATGGCGGTGGAGGTCGCGTTCGAAAAGAATCTGGGGGCGCGCTGGCCCGGGTGAGTGCAGGGATCCGCACGAAGGTGGTACGGGTGGATTGAATCGCAACATGGCGCCTGCACTCACATCGTCGTTGCCTCCGCAAGGCGGCCTTGGGTGGCCGGATGCATGCGGTGATTGAATAATAGAGCGGCCATTCTACCTTAGCCCATGCGAACTGGAATCAAATATTTATTCAAAGAATGCTTGTCTGTTGTTTCACAAAGCCAATCCCCGGCATGCCCTGCCCATTCTCGGAGCTGCGCGGTAAGTTTCCTCAGAGTAAAATCAAGGGAAGACGATAAAGCGCTTGTTCACCGGCCTGGTCAGCCACACACCGTTGGCCGAAAGAAAAAACAGCTGGCCTTGCTCATGCAGGGCAAGGGCGTTGATCGTCAGCACCACCGGCACGCCGTGGCGCCGGCCGACACTGACGGCGGTGGCGGTATCGGCCGACAGGTGCACATGGTGACGGGTGCCGGGAATGAGGCCTTGGTCGCGGATCGAGGCGGTAAAGCGCGAGGCGGTGCCATGGTACAGCACGTCCGGCGGCGTGACGGGCGCCAGTTCGAGGTCGACGCCTTTGACCGAATGGCCCTGGTTGGCGCGGATGCGCTTGCCGTCGTCGCTGATGGTGAAGCGCTTTTTATCGTTGTCGGCAACGACTGCTTCGAGCAGTTTGCGGTTGATTTTGGTGCCATGCTTGGCGGCGCCGGCGAGCAGTTCGTCGATGTCGGCCCAACCGTTTTCATCGAGCTTGAGCTTGATGGTGGCAGGGCTGTGGCGCAGGATCAGGGACAGGAATTTACTGACTTTGACAGTTTGGTTGGAATCTATCATCAATTTATCGATGGATCTTTTCTGTTTTTATGGTTGTTCATGCGCCGTCATTATACGTGACGGCAATGCAAGGATAGCAAGACAATAAGCGCATGCGTGTTGCATGAAACGCAAATCGGACTGCGTGGGCGGGGCTCACAGGCCGCGTTCGAGCACGGTGAGGGTTTTCCTGACTGCCGCTTTCAGGCGGTACAGCTGGGCCGGGCGGTGGGCGCCGGCCGCTTCGAACTGGCCGTCGACCGGGTCGAGTATGTCCATCTCGCTCATTTTACGTCGAAAACTGACCTTGTTCAGGGTTTCTCCGAGCAGCAGCTCATATAGCCGCTGCAATTGCGGCAGGGTGAAGGTGTCGCCGGCCAGGAAGCAGGGCAGGGAGGAATACTGGCTCTTGTTGCGCAGGCGTTCGAGCGCTGTGTCGATCATGGCCCTGTGGTCGAACGGCAGCGTGCCCAGTTGCGACACGGGCACCACATGCACCATCTGCACCGCCGCGTCCTTGCGCGCCGCCAGCAGCGGGTACGGCACCAGCGCGTAGTGCGCCACCGACACCGACCAGCCGCGCGGATCGCGCGTCGCGCCCGAGAACGTGGCCAGTTGCTCCAGGTAGGGTGCGACGATGCCGGTTTTGCTCTTGATGACGCGCATGGCCGCGTCGTGGGCGCACAGGTCGTCTTGCGGATGCACGTAGCCGCCGGGAATGGCCAGCGCACCCTGGAACGGCTCGTGCTCGCGCCGCAACAGCACCGCCGCCAGTTCCTCGCCCAGCAGCGTGAGCAGCACGACATCGACGGTGCAGATGACCGCGCTCATGCTGACCGCGTCAAGTGGGGGTTGCTCAAAATTAACTTCGCCGACATGGGTTTCTCCTTCATCTGGTCAAGCCGGCTGGCGGCTGAACAAATTATTGCATAGTTAGTTGCAAAAGTAAATTAAGTAGCTTATGCTTGTCGTACTGTACTCACAAGGACAAGCAAATGAAACGCAATCTGCACCTGCTCGTGATCGATCCGCAAAACGATTTCTGCGATTTGCCGGTTGACTATCTGGCGCCGCCGGCGGGCGCCAACGCCGCCCCGGCGCCGGCGTTGCCGGTGACCGGCGCGCATGCCGACATGCTGCGCGTGGCCGAGCTGATCCGGCAGGGCCGGGATGGGCTGTCCGCGATCAGCATCACGCTCGATTCGCACCACCGCTTCGACATCGCCCACAGTTCGTTCTGGATGGATGCGGGGCAGGGCGCGGTCACCCCGTTCACGCAGATCACGGCGGCGGACGTGCGCCAGGGCAAGTACCTGCCGCGCAAAGCCAGTGCCATGCCGCGCGTGCTGGCTTATCTTGACGCGCTGGAGGCGGCCGGGCGCTATACCCTGATGGCCTGGCCGGTGCACTGCGAGATCGGCTCCTGGGGCCACAACGTGCATGCCGACGTGCGCGCGGCCTATAACGCGTGGGAAGAGCGCACGCTGGGCATGGTGAACAAGATCAGCAAGGGCGGCAATCCCTGGACCGAGCACTATTCGGCGGTGCAGGCCGAAGTGCCCGACGCCGACGACGACAGCACCCAGGTCAACCAGGCCTTCCTGGCGCTGCTGCGCGGATCCGACCAGGTCTATATCACCGGCGAAGCGGGCAGCCACTGCGTGCGCGCCACCACCGAGCATATCGTCGCCAACTGGGACCCGCAGCAGTTGTCGCAACTGGTGTTGCTGACCGACTGCATGAGCCCCGTGACCGGCTTTGACGCGCAGTACGACGACTTTGTGCGCGACATGCGCGCGCGCGGCCTGCAGATTGCGCAGGCGGCCAATATCGTGCCCGAGCTGCTTGCCAACGCGCGCCGCTAAGTAAGTGTGCAGAAGTTATTGTCATTTATAGCGAACAGAAGCGGATGCCTGGCAAGGCGCACGCCGCGACGCAGTGCGAGCACTGCTAGTGGTGGGCAACGCAGCAAGGCGCCGCTTATGGAAGCTGGAAATGACAAGAATATATGCGCACTTACTTAACCTCTTATCCCTTTTCTGACGCGCGCCGACGCGAACCATATGACCCCGATTGTCCATAGCCTGCTCGAAACCGACCTGTATAAATTCACGATGTGGCAGGCCCTGTTGCACCGCCACCCGGCCGCCCAGGCCGAATATGCCTTCACCTGCCGCAACGTGCCGGCGTACCCCCTGGCCGAACTGAAGGCCGACGTCGAGCGCGAGCTCGATCATCTGTGTTCGCTCTCGTTCAAGCCGGAAGAAATCGCCTACCTGCGCGGCCTGCGCTTCATCAAGAGCGACTTTGCCGATTTCCTCACCGTGTTCCGCTTCCAGCGCCATTTCCTGAGCGTGGAAACCGATGGCGAGGAACTGCAGATTCGCGCCACCGGGCCGCAGGTGCACGTGATGGGCTTCGAAATCTATGTCCTGTACATCGTCAACGAGCTGTATTTCCGCCGTTTCGACCAGGAGGCGGCGCTGGCCGAAGGCCGCAAGCGCCTGCAAGCGAAGATCGCCCTGCTGCGCGAGCTGGCCAGCGAGCCGGCCAGGCGCCATCCGTTCGAGTTTTTCGACTTCGGCGTGCGCCGCCGTTTTTCCGGCGCCTGGCATGAGGAAGTCGTCGCCACTCTGGCGCGCGAAGTGCCGGTCTACTTCAAGGGCACCTCGAACGTGTATTTTGCGATGAAGTACAAGCTGGTGCCGATCGGGACCATGGCGCACGAATACCTGCAAAGCTTCCAGTCGTTCGGCGTGCGCCTGCGCGACTTCCAGAAGGCCGCGCTGGAAGACTGGGTGCAGGAGTATCGCGGCGACCTCGGTACCGCGCTGACCGACGTGGTGGGCATGGATGCGTTTTTGGGCGACTTCGACCTGTATTTCGCCAAGCTCTTCGACGGCTTGCGCCACGATTCGGGCGATCCGGTGGTGTGGGGCGAAAAAGCGCTGGCGCACTACGCCAAGCTGCGCCTGGACGCACATACGCGGCGCCTGGTGTTCTCCGACGGCCTCGACCTGCCGACCGCGTTTTCGCTGTACCGCCACTTCGCCGACCGCACCATGACCGGCTTCGGCATCGGCACCAACCTGTCGAACGACGTCGGCATCACGCCGCTCAATATCGTCATGAAGCTCATGAGCTGCAACGGCCAGCCGGTGGCCAAGCTGTCCGACTCCAAGGGCAAAACGCTGTGCAAGGACGAGACCTTCCTGGCTTACCTGCGCCAGGTGTTCAATCACCCTTCCGCCTGACAAGCGGGCAATCGAAAGAACCCGATGCTTAAAATCGCCATCGCCCAATTGAACCCGACCGTCGGGGATATCGACGGCAACAGCGGCGCCATCATCGCGGCCATGCGGCGCGCTGCGGGGCAGGGCGCCGACCTGGCCGTTTTCACCGAGCTGGCCCTGTGCGGCTACTATCCGGGCGACCTGCTGGAAGAACCGGCGTTCCTGGCCCGCATGGCCGCTGGCCTGGAGCGCGTGTTAGACGCATCGCGCGCCTTGCCCGGACTGGTCTCGGTGGTCGGCGCCGTGCGCGCCAACGGCGGCCCCGGCAAACCGCTGTTCAACGCCTTGCTGGCCATCCGCGACGGCGTCATCGTCGCCGAATACTACAAGCAGCTGTTGCCGACGTATGGCGTGTTCGACGACCGCCGCCACTTCGAACCGGGTCCGGAAGGCGCCTGCGTGCTGCAGGTCGGCGCGCACCGCATCGGCTTTTTGATCTGCGAAGACGGCTGGAACCACGAAGGGCGCGACTACAAGGTCAATCCCTTCACCGCGCTGCGCGAAGCGCGGCCCGACCTGGTGGTGAGCATCAACGCCAGCCCGTCCGATATCGGCAAGCGCGAACTGCGCCACGCGCTGTTTCGCACGGCGTCGGTCCACAACGAACTGCCGATTTTGTATGTGAACCAGGTCGGCGGGCAGGACCAGCTGGTGTACGACGGCGCCTCGTTCGCGGTATCGCCCTCGCAGGGCATCGTGTTCGAAGCGCAGCGCTTTTGCGAAGACTTCCAGGTGATCGGCTTTGCGCAAGGGCGTTTCAGTGCATTTGACGGCTTTGCGCTGGCCGCGCCAAGTGGCGGGGGCTTGCCGGTGGCCGAATTCGCGCGTCGCCAGATCGTGCTCGGCTTGCAGGATTATGCGCGCCGCTGCGGCTTTGCCAAGGTGGTGGTGGGCTCGTCGGGCGGCATCGACTCGGCCCTGACCCTGGCGCTGGCGGTCGATGCGCTGGGGCCGGAAAACGTGATCGCGGTGACCATGCCGTCGGCGTTTTCGAGCGAAGGCTCGGTCAGCGACTCGGTGGCGCTGTGCGCCAACCTTGGCATTACCTTGTACACGCACCCGATCCTGGACCTGGTCGAGCAGTACGGCGCCGGTTTCGACCGTGCGTTCGACCAGCCCTTGCAAGGCCTGCCGCTCGAAAACCTGCAGGCGCGCGTGCGCGGCACCATCCTGATGGCGTATTCGAATGCGTCCGGCGCCTTGCTGCTCACGACCGGCAACAAGAGCGAAATCTCGGTCGGCTACTGCACCTTGTATGGCGACACCAACGGCGGCCTTGGCCTGATCGGCGACCTGTACAAAACCGAGGTGTACGCCTTGTCGCGCCATGTGAACCAGCGCGCCGGGCGCGAACTGATTCCCGAGGCGGTGCTGAGCAAGCCGCCATCGGCCGAACTGGCGCCCGGCCAGCAGGATACCGACAGCCTGCCCGAGTACGAAGTGCTCGACGAGATCCTCAAGTGGCACATCGAAGGACGCCGCCTGCCGGTGGCCGAAGCTGCGCTGGCCGAGCAGTTTGTCGCCGGTCTGGTGGCCGGCGCCAGCGGCGCGGCGCTGGTCCAGCGCATCCACGGCATGGTCGCGCGTAACGAATACAAACGGCGCCAGGCGCCTCCGATTATCCGGGTGCGTTCGCGCGCCTTTGGCAGCGGCCGTCAATTGCCGATTGCCGCTTACTATTGAACCCCATGAACACACAAACCAAGCAAACCTCCACCGACGTCGCCGTCCTGATCGGCCGCTTCCAGCCTTTCCACCGCGGGCACGTCGTCCTGCTCCAGCGCGCGCTGGTGAGCGCACCGCATGTGGTGCTGGTGCTGGGCTCCTCGTTCCAGGCGCGCAATGCGAAAAATCCGTTCACGTGGGAGGAGCGCGCCGCGATGATCGGCGCCACCTTGACCGAGCAAGACCGGGCGCGCGTCAGTTTCGTGGCCGTGCGCGACTACTACGACGATTCCCTGTGGTCGGCGGCGGTGCGCAAGGCGGTCGCCCAAAGCGCGCCGGATGCGGCGCACGTGGCGCTGGTGGGCCACTTCAAGGATGCGTCGAGCTACTACCTGAATCACTTCCCGAAATGGGAAAACATCGTCGTCGAATCGGAACGCGCCATCGACGCCACCTGCGTACGACGCGTGTTCTTCGAAGCCGAAGACCTCGACATTTCGCTCAGTGTGCTCGACGACATGGTGCCGCACGCGGTGCGCCAGTACCTGAAAGCCTGGGCGCTGCTGCCGCATTACCCCGCGCTGGTGGAAGAACACCGCCGCATCGTGGCATACAAAACGGCCTGGAAAAGCGCGCCGTACCCGCCCATCTTCACCACCGCCGACGCGGTGGTGGTCAGTGGCGGCAATGTGCTCCTGATCCGCCGTGGCGGCTTTCCCGGAAAAGGGCAGTGGGCCGTTCCCGGCGGCTTTGTGGAACAGCGCGAACGCCTGCTGCACGCCGCCATTCGCGAACTGGCCGAGGAAACCAAGCTGGCGCTGCTCGGCACCACATTGGAGGGCATGCTGGTCGACGTCAAGGTGTTCGACCATCCCGACCGCAGCCAGCGTGGCCGCACCATCACCCACGCCCACTTTTTCGACCTGCAAACCGAGAACCTGCCGCCGGTGGAAGCGTCGGACGACGCCTCGCACGCGGCCTGGATTCCCATCGTGGAGCTGGCCGGCATGGAAGACCAGTTTTTCGAGGACCACTTCCACATTCTCGACTCGTTCCTGTCGCTGAGCGAGGAACTGGCATGAGCAGTACGCGCGACCGCTATCGGGGCAGCTTGCTGGGACTGGCCTGCGGCGACGCCGTCGGCACCACCGTGGAGTTTTCGCCGCGCGGCTCGTTCGCCCCGGTGACCGACATGACGGGTGGCGGCCCGTTCAGGCTCAAGGCGGGCCAGTGGACCGACGATACGTCGATGGCGCTGTGCCTGGCCGAGAGCTTCCTGACCAAGGGCGAATCCGATCCGCTCGACCAGATCAACCGCTATCGCAACTGGTGCCAGTGGGGTTACCTGAGCTCGACCGGGACCTGTTTCGACATCGGCATGACGGTGCAGGATGCCTTGTCGCGTTTTTCGGTCAGCGGCAATCCGTACAGCGGCTCGACCAATCCGCGCAGCGCCGGCAACGGCTCGCTGATGCGGCTCGTTCCCGCGGTGCTGTTCGCGTATCCCGACCGCGCGCGCGTGTTGCAGCATGCCGCCGACAGTTCGCGCACCACGCACGGCGCGCCGGAAGCGGTGCAGGCCTGCCAGCTGTTCGCCGGCATCCTGAGCGCGGCGCTGGACGGCCAGCCCAAGGAAGCGCTGCTGGCCAACGCCGGCTTTGCGCCGACCGAGCCGAAACTGGCGGCCATGGCCACGGGCGCCTTTCTCGACAAGGCCGACAGCGATATCCAGGGCACCGGCTATGCGGTCGATTCGCTGGAAGCGGCGCTGTGGTGCTTCTTCCATACCGATAGTTTCGAAGCCGCGGTCCTGCGTGCGACCAACCTGGGCGACGACGCCGATACCACGGCCGCCATCAGCGGCCAGCTTGCCGGCGCCTTCTACGGCGTGCAGGGCATCCCGGCGCGCTGGCTCGACCAGATCAGCATGCGCGCCGAGATCGACGACATGGCCTGTCGCCTGTTCGACCGTTTTCACCCTGTCAATTGCGAGAGCATGGCGTGATCGGCGCGCTTGAAATCGCGGCCAACGTGGGGGCCAGCGCCGCCATCCTGCTGGCCGGGCGCAACAGCGTGCACACATGGTGGACCGGCATCATCGGCTGCGCCTTGTTCGGCGTCTTGTTCTACCAGTCCAATTTGTATGCCGACGTGGCGCTGCAAGGCTTCTTCATCGTCTCGGGCATCGTCGGATGGATGGAGTGGCGGCGCGGGGAGCAGGGCAGCGAACTGCCGATCACCCACGCCAGCGTCAGGTCGCTGGCCTGGCTCGTTCCTGCCGGCGTGGGCGCGACCGCCGCCTACGGGGCGCTGCTGCACTACTTTACCAATGCGTACGCGCCGTTCATCGATTCGGCGGTGCTGGTGTTCAGCGTCGTGGCGCAGTTGCTGCTGATGCGGCGCAAGGTGGAGAACTGGGCGTTCTGGATTTTGGTGAACACGGTCGCCGTACCGTTGTACGCCAGTCGTGGCCTGTACCTGACCGCGTTCCTGTACGCCTGCTACTGGGTCAACGCGATCGTGTCGTGGCTGTGGTGGCGCCGCCTGGCGCGCAAGGCGCCATGAACGGGCCTGCCAGGCAGTGGCGGCGCGGCCTCGTGGTCGGTAAATTCTGCCCGCTGCACCGTGGCCACATGCTGGTGATCGACAGCGCGCTGGCCGCCTGCGACGAGGTGGTCGTGATCAGCTACACCAAGCCCGAATTCGCCGGTTGCGGCAGGGCGCTGCGCGAGGCGTGGCTGCGCGCGCTGTACCCGCAGGTGCGCTTGCTGGTGTTAGGCGACGACCGCGTGCCCGACAACGACGCGCCCGACGCGGTGCAGCGCGATTTCTGCGCCTCGCTGTGCCTGGACATGCTGGGCGTGACGGTCGATGCCGTCTTTACCAGCGAAGACTACGGCGACGGCTTCGCCCGCTCGCTGAGCGCCTTTTTCGATGCGCGGCGCGGGCCTGGCGCACAGGTAGCACATGTATCGGTGGACCGTGCGCGGGCGCTGGTTCCGGTGTCCGGAACGGCGATCCGCGCCGATCCGCACGCCATGCGCGCGTTCTTGCATCCGCTGGTGTACGCCAGTTTTGTGCGCAAGGTGTGCCTGCTTGGCGGCGAGTCGAGCGGCAAGACCACGCTTGCCGCCGCGCTGGCGCAGGCCTTGGGCAGCGTCTGGGCGCCGGAATTCGGCCGCGAACTGTGGATTGGGAAGGATGGCGCGCTGGTGTTCGACGACATGCTGGCGATCGGGCAGGCCCAACTGGCGCGCGAGCAGGCCTTGCTGGCGCGCGCCACGCGCTGGCTGGTGTGCGATACCAGCCCGCTGACGACCCTGTTCTATAGTGGGGCGATGTTCGGCCGGGCCGATCCGGCCCTGGACGCGCTGGCGACGCTGGCCACGCAAGGGTACGACGTGACGCTGCTGTGCGCACCCGACTTCGATTTCGTCCAGGACGGCACGCGCCAGGACGCGCTCTTTCGCCAGCGCCAGCACGCGTGGTACGTGGCCGAACTGACGCGGCGCGCGCTGCCTTTCACTGTCGTGCACGGCCCGCTGGCGAAACGCGTGCGCCAGGCGCTGGACGTGCTCGCTACCGCATAAATCACCCCCGCCGCCTGCCTTTTCATCTCTTTTTGGCGATCGCGCCACGGCCTGGCGGATTCCGCTCGCACACGCTCGTACTTTTGGTATCATTTTATAACTACTCAGTGTTACTGGAACCACCATGAAAAGCATGCAAGACGACGCCATCGAGATACTCATCGTCGACCACGAAGAGGTTACCGCGCTGTTCGAACAGTTTCGTGGCCTGAGTTCGCGCTCGACGGAGAGCAAGAAACGCATCGCGACCGACATCTGCGACGCCCTGACCGTGCATGCGCTGCTGGAGCAGGAGATCTTGTACCCGGCGGCAATGAGCGTGCTCAAGGATGGGGAAATGATCGCCCAGGCTATCGTCGAGCATTCCAGCGCGCGCGAACTGATCGACCGCATCCGCGCCATGGAGCCGGAGAGCGAATTGTACGACGCCACGGTCAAAGTGCTGTGGGACCAGGTGACGCGCCACGCGCGCGAAGAAGAAGAGAAGATGTTCCCGCGCCTGCGCAAGAGCAAGCTGGACCTGGTGGCGCTCGGCGCGCGCATGACGGCGTACCGCCAGACGTTGGATGTCGCCGGTACTCAATGTAAAAATACAGACATTTCAATTTCGCCGACATGAAGTGTTAAAGTGTAAATACTTCATGGGTTAATATGGGGAGCGTTTGTGGTCGTCGATATGGCGTTTGATGGGCAGGTCTTGCCGTGGATCGGGTGACGAATGGGGGGACTCTTGAATAACTTGATCCAGCGCATAATGCTGGCAGCGTTAAGCGGTATCGCCGCTGTTAGCAGTGCGCATGCGGTGGAAGTGACGTTTCAGAATAATTTGCGCGACTGTGTCACGATCACCGACGTGAAAATCTCGACGCAATCGAATCTGGTGTTGGCAAACACAAATATCCAGATGAGCAAATCCATCGCCGAGTGCCGATGTCTCTCGGCCGTGGCAAGCTATACGAGCAGTGTCGACATGGGCAGAGAGAGGCAAATCTTGCAGAGCGGATCAATTGCGCTTCTAAGTGGCGGTGCGAAAACATTTGTGCTGGCATCCGAACCGAAGGTGGTCGCGAACAGGAAAGTGCAGGTGAAATTGTCCTGCGCCGGTCCTTTGTAGGATTGGGCGCTTGCCAGAACATCGTGCGTCACCTGATGCGGGTCGAATCCGCGCTCGCCGCGCAGTCTCCGCTGCGCGTATTTTATCCCCCGACGTTGCCATGAGTCTCCTGGCAGTACGGGGCACACCACCGCCCGTACTGCCATCCTCACACCCTGGCCTGCCGCTCGACGGCCGGCATGGGGCTGCATCTCTCCGCTATTGCTTTTGCTTGAACGACTGGTCCGGTGCGTAACGCGGCCGATGATCGTTGCCCGGACATGCAAGGGCTCCTGCCGGTGCATTGTAGAATGTAGTTTTTTACAACAATCATCTCTCATGTACAAGCCAGCAAGACTCACCGCGACTCCGGATGCGCCCTTTGGCGGCATAGTCATCGTCCTGGCGATCTTGCCGGGACTGATTTACATCGTCGGTTTCTGGCGGGTCTTTTTCATGCCGGTGTCGCTATGGGCGGGACTGGGCGCGGCCTTTGTCGCCAACATCATGCTGGGACCGGGGCTCACGCGCAGGGCGCAACGAGATATCGACAGGGGCATGCACGGCACCGTCAGGCCGGGTGGACGTTTTCCGTGGCACGAGCGCCTGACCTTGCACGTGTTGGTGGGGCTGGTATTTTTTGGCTGGATGATGAGCGCGCTATGGCTGTGCGCGATGCTGGGCGCGCCGCCCGTGGAAGAGCGCACGTTCCAGGCGCAGGCGATCCGTGAATGCACAGGGCCGAAATGCCACATGTGCAAGCGCGAGGCGAAGACGATCCTGCGCTTTGAAACGAGCACGACATCGCTCTGCGTCGATGAAGTACAGCCGCCCTTGCGCGATCGCGAGCCGTTGATCGTGCGCGGGTATTTTCACCCGCTGATGATCCGCATCGACGCCGTGCGGCGTGCGCCCGCCGCGCCGCTTGCCAGCCCTGCCGCCGCGCCGTGAGCACTACCTGGTGCCGGACGCGGCCCCGGCACCGCGTGTCTGTCTGACGTCGCGTAGGACTTAGATGACAAAGCGTCATTGTTCATGCCTACAGCGTGTCATCCACTGGTCCGATGGTTGCTTTTGTGACCGACCATTACAGTAGAGCCATTGATGAGTTGAACCTGACAAACACCGAGGCCTACCATGTACCGCAAGCAAAATATCGACTTGAACAGCAACGCCAGCAACGCTATCCGCACCATCGCCCTGGGGGGAGTAGCCAAGCCGGCCGCCGTCAAGCCGATGATCAGCGTCGCCGGCGCACAGCAAAACGAATTGCTGCGTGCCTTGTCCCGCACCGACCTGGAAGCCCTGTTCCCGCACCTGGAACTGGTACCGATGGTAGCAGGCAAGCATCTGTATGACTTCGGCAGCAAGTTCGACTACGCTTACTTCCCGACCAACGCCATCGTCTCGCTGCTGTACGTCATGGAAGATGGCGCCACCACCGAAATCGGCGTGGTCGGCCGTGAAGGCGTGCTGGGCCTGGCGATGTACGATGCCGAACGCGCTACCTGCAGCGCCGTGGTGCAGACCGCCGGTTACGCCTACCGCCTGAAAAGCAGCGTGCTGCGCGAACTGGTCGCTTCCGGTGGCGCCATGGCCCAGCTGCTGATGCGCTACACCTTCGCCATGTTCGCCCAACTGGCGCAGAACGTGGTGGGCGGGCGTCACTGCACCATCGAACAAAAACTGTGCCGCTGGTTGCTGGACCGCCTCGACCGTTCGCTGTCGGACGAAATCAAGGTCACGCAAGACACCATGGCGACCATGCTGGGCGTGCGTCGCGAAACCATCACCATGACCGCGCGCAAGCTGCAAGCCGACGGCCTGATTCAATATCGTCGCGGCACCGTCGCCATCGTCGACCGTGCCGGCCTGGAAGAGTGCGCCGGCACCTGCTACCGCGCCGGCAAGATCGGTTTCGAGCAGATGCAGGCGAGCGCCTGGAACAACGCCTGACTGTTTTCCTGGCGGCGCGGACAGCACATCACCGCCCGCGCCGCCATCTTCATTTTGCGGGCCGGCCGAGCGCTGGCCCGCCCGAGCGCCATTTCCATCTCCATGCTATTTTATGCCGTGACGGACGCGAAAAAGCCGCGTCCCTTCCTCTTTCACGGCATTCGATTAGGCATGCGCATGAACATCTCAGATATTCCCTTTGGCATTACCGAGTGGGCCGGCGTGGAACGCACCGGGCATCGCGGCGAAACCGGCATGGCCTGGTGGCAGACGCGCCAGTTCGGCGCCATCCGCGTGCGCATGGTCGAGTACAGCGCCGCTTACCTGGCCGATCACTGGTGCGACAAGGGACATATCCTGTTATGCCTCGAGGGCGAGCTCGAAAGCGAACTGGCCGACGGCCGCAAGTTCATCCTCACGCCGGGCGTCAGTTACCAGGTCGCCGATAAGGCCGAAGCGCATCGCTCCGCCACGCGCGATGGCGCCAAACTGTTCATTGTCGATTGAGGCGAGGGCCATGCCGGCATTGCGTGCGGCCGAGCTGGCCGATATCGACGCCATGTGGGCGCTGCGCACGCGCGCGATTCGTCACGGTTGTCGCGATCATTATGCGCCCGAGGTGATCGGGCCGTGGTCGGCGGCGCCGGCGCCGCTATCGTATCCGGGGCTGGTGGGCAAGGGCGGCGCCGTGATCGCGCAAGAGCAGGGCGCGATGCTGGGCTACGCCATCCTGGATGTGAGCACGGGCGCGGTCGATGCGGTGTTTGTCGATCCGGGGGCGGGCGGACGGGGAATCGGGAAGATGATGCTGGCCGTCCTGGAGCGGATGGCGATCGAGCGTGGCTGCACGCACTTGCATTTATCGGCCTCGCTCAATGCGGTGGCGTTTTATAGGGCGGCAGGATTTGTCGACCTGCGTAATGCGGTATATGCGCATCCGAGCGGCGTTGCGCTGGACTGCGTTGAGATGGAAAAGCACCTGTCCGGCGCGGGGTAGAATGCGCCCCCGGCACGGCGGCCGGGGGTGGTACTTAATTACTTCAATGCCTTGAACAGCGCTTCGAACTGCGTGCTCAACGAGTGATCGTGCTGCTTAATCGGCGGCACTTCGCGTTGGATGTCGAGCAGTTCGTACACCGCCATCTGGGCGGCGCGCACCGAATACTCCACCGTGAACACCACGTCATCGGCAACCTCGACGAACTGGCTGATGAAGGCCAGGTTCTTCGATTCCTTCGGCACAGGCAGCGGACGGTCGCTGTGCACACGCGGCATGAACATGCTGGTGATGTAGGGCATGCGGCAAGGGATGCAATTGGCCGTTTCCACCGCGTCGAGATCGAAGCGCAAATGGCCGCACAGCTCGCGCAGGATTTCTTCGCCGGTGCAGTCCGACATCGGCTTGGCGACAAAATTGCCGATCCGGTCCGGCGACAGCCCATAACCCCAGAACACTTGCACGCCGGCCGGCTGGTTGGCAAAGTGCGGCTGGTGCGCCAGCACGATCGACATGAACCAGTTCGAATCCTTGAACGTGACCAGGCCGCCGGTGCCGGCTTCGTTGCCGCTGAACGCCTGCATCTTGTCGAAGAAGCGCGGGTCCTGCAAGGTCACCGTGAACGACTCCCAGTACGATTCGGCGATGCTGCTGTTGAACGCGGCCGGATTGCCGAAGCCGGGTTGCGCGGCGGCCAGCTTTTCCCACAAGGTCCAGCCTTCGCTGTCGGTCTTGTCGAGTTTTTCGGGGGCGCTGGTCATGCTGCCCAGGCTGGACGCGTCGGTCATCGAACCGTTCTGGAAGAACACCAGGTCGCCGGCGGGCACGTCCACGTGCTCGCTGTTGCCCGAATGCAGGCACTCGAAGCCGGTGACGACGAATTTGCCGTCGACCGTGGCGTGAGCGATGTCGGTCACCTTGCAGTCGAGGATGAATTGCACGCCTTGCTGTTGCAGCCATGCCTGCAGGGGACGCACCAGCGAATCGTACTGGTTATAGATCGTGCGGCGCACCCCGCCCAGGGTTTCGATGCGCGAAAACTCCAGCATGAAGCGGTGCAGGTAGCGTTTGAATTCCACCGCGCTGTGCCATGGCTGGAAGGCGAAGGTGGTGGCCCACATGAACCAGAACTCGGTTTCGAAAAACGCCGGGTCGAGCCAGTCGCTGATGGCGTCGGCGCCGAGCGTGTCTTCACTGGCCAGGCTCAGCTTGAGCAACTGGGCGCGGTCGTGCATCGAAAAGCCCATCGAGGTGACCGGCACAATGGCGCGGCGCATGTCGACCAGGCGCGCTTGCGAGTGCGACTTGTGCAGTTCGTTGAAGTCGACGGTTTCGTCGAACACGCTCTTGTTTTCGTCGGCGAGCGAGGGGATCGACTTGAACAGGTCCCAGGTGCACTCGTAATTATCGAAGGTGAACATGCGGCCGCCGCGCAGCGAGTAGCCGTGCTCGGGGGAACCGGCGCCGTCCAGGCTGCCGCCGAGCTGGGGAGCCGCTTCGTAGATGCGGATGTTTGCGCCTGGAACATTACCGTCGCGGATCATAAACGCGGCCGCGGAAAGCGAGCCGATACCGCCGCCAAGCAGGTGGGCTTTTACATTCTTGTTCATAGGGGAGTCGTCCAAAAAAGGTGCATCGGTGTCCGGTGCAATCCGGACAAGTGGTTCCGGACGACATTGGCATCAGCAATTTGTTGCGACGCAGCATGCGTCCGGAGGCATGCAGAATCGCATGCGAGCGCCCCAAAAAAATTGATGCACATCAAAATTGCCAAAGCATTAATAGAGGGCGCGCTCAAGTAATGCGGCTGGAAATGCTGCGTGCATGCAATCCTCTATAATTCCAGCACCTTTCTGACTGGATGCCGCATGACGCCTTTTGACTCCCGCACGCTTGTTCGCCCGGCGCTGGCCGCCGCCATGCTCCTGATGGCCGGCAGCGCCGCCGCCGCCGACACCTGCGGCGGCGCGCCACGCCTGGTGGTCACCACGCCGCCCGGTTTTTGCGCGGGTATCATCGGCCAGGGATTCAAGTTCGCGCGCGGCGTGCAGCCGATGGCCGACGGCAGCGTGCTGGTGGTCGACCTGGGCGGCTGGCAGCCGAACCAGGGCAGCGTCTGGCTGCTCAAGCCGGGCGCGGCGGGTTTCCAGAAAACCCTGCTGATGAAGAAAATCGACCGCCCCAACGGCATCGTTCTCGGTCCCGACGGCCTGGTGTATGTGGGCGCGATCAAGCGCATCTTCCGCTTCGATCCGCGCGATCCCGAAGGCACGGTCAAGGATGTCATCGGCGGCAATTCCGGCACGCCGGCGCTGCCCGGCATCGGGCGCCATCCTTTGACCGCGATGCGCTTCGACGCCAAGGGCGACTTGTATGTGAATGTCGGTTCAGGCAGCGACCATTGCGAAGGCAAGGATGGCAAGGCGCCGGATGCGGGCAAGCCGTGCGCGGAAGCTAGCGGGGCGAACGCGCTGGGCGTGCTGCGCAAGTATCAGATGCAATGGCCGGCCGGCACCGTCAAAAGCTGGGAAGTCCACGCGACCGGGCTGCGCAATTCGATGGCGCTGGCAGTCCACCCGACCACGCAAGCCTTGTGGCAGGGCGAAAACTCGCGCGACGCGATCCAGGCGGCCATGAAGGGCTTGAAGAACGATAACGACTTGCCGCACGATGAGTTGAACCTGATCGAGGCGAAGGGCAACTACGGCTGGCCTTACTGCTACGATAACAATGTGGCCAGCCCGGAGTATCCGGACGCCAAGTGCGGCGCTTACCGCGCGCCGCTGCGCCTGCTGCCGGCCCATGCGGCGCCGCTGGGCATGACCTTTTACACGGCCAACATGTTCCCCGCGCAATACAAGAACAGCCTGATCATCGGCTACCACGGTTACCGCGCGAATGGGCGCCGGCTGGTGGCCTTGCTGCCGGATGCGCAGGGCGCGCCGCTGGGCAAGACGATCGAACTGATCAGCGACTGGGGCCCCAGGCCGAAGCAGGCGCCCGGCGCGCCGGTCGATGTCAAGCAGGGGCCGGACGGCGCGATTTACCTGGTCGAGGACCACAGCGGACGGGTAGTCAGGTTGCAGTACGCATCCCCGGCGCCGGCGCCGGGCAAATAGGCTTCCACGGCGCGCGCGGGGTGGCGTCGCTGGCCGCTGCACTGGCCTGTGCCCGGGCGCACCAGGCGAACAGCTCGTCGGGCGCGAGCGGCCGGGCGAACAGGTAACCCTGGCCCTCGTCGCAGCCCTGGTCGTGCAGCAACTGCCGCACGTCATCGGTTTCGATGCCTTCCGCCACCACGCGAAAGCCCAGCTCGTGCGAGAGGGAAATCATGGTGTTCACCAGAGTGCGGTTGCGCTCGCCGCCCGCCATGTTGCGTACAAAACTCTGGTCGATCTTGACCACGTGCGCCGGCATGCTCTGCAGATACGACAGGCTGCTGTAGCCGGTGCCGAAGTCGTCGATCGCCAGGCGCACGCCGGCCTGGTCGAGCGCGGCCAGGGTGGCCAGCGCGGTGCCCTGGTTTTCCATGATCGCGCTTTCCGTCACTTCCAGTTCCAGCCAGCCCGGCGCCATGCGGTGCTGGTTCAGCAGGGCCGTCACGGTGCTGACAAAATCGGCTTCGAGCAGGTTGGCGGCCGAAACGTTGACCGACATCTGCAACTGCAATCCGGCGCCGTGCCAGGCGGCCAGCTGGCGCACGGCCTCGCGCAGCACCCAGCTGGTGGCGGCGCGCACCATCGAGGTCTGTTCCACCACGGGTATGAATTCGCCGGGGGGCACGTCGCCCAGCTCGGGATGGCGCCAGCGCAACAGGGCTTCGGCGCCGATGCAGGCGCCGCTGATGAGGTCGATGCGCGGCTGGTAGACCAGGCGCAGCTGGCTGGTGTCGCCCAGCGCCGCGTCGAAAGCGTTGAGCAGGGTGAAGCGGCGGCGATAGGCGTCATCCTGGGCGGAGGAATAGGTGCCGATCAGCTGGCCGGTCTGGTGCGCGTCCTGCATGGCGTTCTGGACAATGCGCAAGACGTCCAGGCAATCGGTGCGGCCCAGCTGGAAGGGCGCGATGCCGATCGCCGGCGTGGTCACGAAGCGCGAGGTGCTCCATTCGGCGCGGTTGCCCAGCCAGTGCGCCAGGCGCGCCCGGTAAGCGCCGTCGCCGGCGCCATCGCCGGTGCCGGGCGGGGCGATGGTGATGAACTGGGTTGCCGCCAGCTGGTACACCTTGTGCTCGTCGCCCATGACGGCGCGGTAGGAAATGATCGCCTCGTTCATCAGGTCATCAAAATACGAGGCGCCCATGACCCGCGCGGCGTTGTTGAGCTGCTCCTGGTTGGCCATGTTGACCAGCACCGCCACGCGCTGCTCGCCATGCGGACGGTCCATTTGCAGGTCGGCGTAGTCTTCGATAAATTGTTTGCGATTCGGCATGCCGCTGAGCGGATCGACCCGGCCCAGGGTGTGCTGCAGCTCGATCTGGGCCATGACCATGGCCGCCAGGTCGGTCAGCGCGTCGCGTTCGGTGGCGCTGATGGCGCGCGGCTCCAGGCCCAGCACGCATATCGCACCCAGGTTGAAGCCGTCGCTGGTGATCAACGGGGCGCCGGCGTAGAAACGCACGCCGCTGTGGGCCAGGTGGCTGTCGCGGAAAAACGCATCGTCATGCAGGTCGTCAATCACCAGCATGGCGCCGCTGTCGGCCACGCTGGCGCAGGGCGCCTTGATGCGCGGAATCGAGGTATGGGCCACCCCGACCCGTGACTTGAACCACTGGCGGTCGCTGTCGGTCAGCGACACGGCCGCGATCGGCAAGCCGAACACGCGCGCCGCCATGCGCGTGATGCGGTCGAACGCTTCCGTGGGGGCGCTGTCGAGCAGGTTGAGTTTGCGCAGCGCCAACAGGCGGTCGGTTTCATTGCGGGTATTCATAGTCATGCCTTTTTGCCCGGAGCGCTGGGCCACATCGTGAACGCTATGTCATTCGGCGCGCTCGTTGTCACTGTTAACAAAGCAATGATGCAGGAAATGGGCATCGGGAAAACGTGAGGCAGGCCGCACAAGCCGGGGAAAAGCGGGTCACGGCGCATGAAACAAATTGTAGCATCGAAAGAAAATTAATGCCTCACAGCATTAAACGTACGAACGGCGCAACAAACCGGGTCGCTTGGGGTGAACGCTGATGATGCGGGAGGAATATTTACCCGTATAATCGATCGGACTGGAGCGCCGGTTTGCCGGCGTTGCATGCTTCACCTCTCACCCTGATCCCCCATCCCCCGGGATCGACCAGCTCCGCCTGTCGGCCCAAGCCCGCCGATGCATCAGAACGCCAGGTTCGCGTCATCGCAGCACAACGCGCTCACACAGTTGCCGCAGCCCGCCCCAGCCGGGCGCAGGGAAAAGGAAAAAATGAATAACGTTCAACAGGATATCGACGAAAGAAGCAATCTCACCAGTCTCAACAAGCTGGAATTGCTCCTGTTCCGCCTGGGTGGCGATGCCGAAGGCAAGCACTCCGAGCTGTATGCGATCAACGTGTTCAAGATCCGTGAAATCGTCGCGATGCCGCACGTCACGCCGATTGCGGATTCTCATCCGCATATGTTGGGTGTTGTTAATTTGCGCGAGCAGATTATTCCTGTCATCAATCTCCCGGCAGTGGTGGGATGCATTCCGGCGTCGGGGCTCAAGCTGCTGTTGATTACCGAATTCGCCCGTACCACGCAAGCGTTCGCGGTGGAGGCGGTGGAAGAAATTGTGCGGCTGGAGTGGACCTCGGTGCTGCCGGGCGACAAAACCGCCAGCGGCGCGCTGGTGACCAGCATTGCCAAGGTCGATGGGGACGTGCCGAACACGCGCCTGGCCCAGGTGCTCGATGTGGAATCGATTTTGCGCCAGTTGCACAGCAATGAAGAGCCGGATGTGGATGTCGACAGCATGGGCGCGCCGATCAATCTGCCCGAGGGGCAGGTGATTCTGGCGGCGGACGATTCCGTGATCGCACGCGCGCTGATCGAAAACGCGCTGCAGGCGATGGGCGCGAAGTATGTGATGACCAATTCCGGCAAGCAGGCCTGGGACAAGCTCGAAGCGATCGATATCGCCGCCAAGAAAGAGGGTAAAACGGCGCGCGACAAGGTGGCGCTGGTGCTGAGCGACCTGGAAATGCCGGAGATGGATGGGTTTACGCTCACGCGCAACATCAAGCAGGACAGCCGCTTCTCGACGATTCCTGTGATTATTCATTCCTCGCTGTCGGGCGCGGCCAATGAAAATCATGTGAATGGGGTGGGGGCGGACGCGTATATTGCCAAGTTCGTGCCGGTGGAACTGGCGGCCTTGCTGCGCAAGACGCTGGCGAAAAGTAACACGCCGCAAAAGCGGGGGTGACAAGGCGACGGTCACGGCGCGGTTTTAAGGTACCACCGCCGCCTTAGAGCCAATTCTTGTAGGGAGCGTAGCTGGATGCCGGTCCAGCGGGAGCGCGGACAAGGCGGGAGGAGGACGCATGGCTAGCCATGCTACGACGAGCAACGCCGTCCCCGCTTCCGAGGGGCCGGCAGCAAGCGGCGCCTTGCCTACAAGAATAGGCTCTTAGTAGAGAACCACCGTCGCGATAGGGAACCACCGTCGCGATAGGGAACCACCGTCGCGATAGGGAACCACCGTCGCGATAGGGAACCACCGCCGCGATAGGGAACCACCGCCGCGATAGGGAACCACCGCCGCGTCGTCCCCGCGAAGGCGGGGATCCAAGTCCGTAAATCAGCCTGTCGCTTCGGCACGAACTTGGGTCCCCGCCTGCGCGGGGACGACGGGGCGGCATCGGCCGATATCAGTGGTTTTGCTTTTGCTTGGCCCCACCACCTGCCCCGTCATCCTTGCCCGCTTTTACACGGCTTTTTTCATCGTGGCTGCTCTTGTCATCCTTCTTGCCGGCCGCCGAATTGACGTCCGCTTCGGTTTCCGGGCTGCCCGACTGCTTGTTCTGCGTATCGCTCGATTTCGATTGTGTCATGGTAAATCTCCTTGTGGCAGTGAAAAAAACTGTTCGGCGCGGCGCTGCCTAATGCAGCGTCGCCCCCGTATCTTGCTGAGCCCACCCGGGAATATGCGCGTAGCCCGCACGTGCCCCGACTTCGAGCCTGGCTACCGCCGCCATGATCGCGTCCGGATGGGCGTAATGCAGCATGTGCCCGCAGCCTTCTTCAAGCTGCAGGTCGCTGTGCGGAACATCCTTGTGAAAACGCACCGCGTGCGCCTCGGCACTGACAATCTGGTCGCCGCAACCGGCCAGCACCGCAATCGGTAACCGCAGCTCGCCATAACGCTGCGACAGGCGCGCCGCCGCCGACATCAGCATGCCGCTTTCGGCTGCGCTGGCGCCCAGTTGCGCCGGCCGCAGCGACATCCATGCGGGAAAGTGAGCGAAGCGCTCCGGCACCGGTGCCGGGCCGAACATGCGCCGCGCCAGGGCCGGCCACATCAGCCGTCCAAGCAGCGGCGCTACCGTATTTCTCAACACGTGTCCCAGCAGCGGCAGGGCAGGGGCGGCGGCCAGCGGCGCGTCCAGGCGCATGGTCGGATAGTAATAGCCCGACACCAGCGTCATGGCGCGCACGTAGCGCGGGTAGTCCAGCGCCAGCGCCAGCGTCACCAGGGCGCCCCAGGAATGCCCGACGATGACCGGGCGCTCCACGCCCAGCGCGCGCAAGGCCTTGTAGATCAGGCGCGCCTGGGCTTCCGGCGTCCAGCTGGTGTCGCCCGGGCGTTCGCTGTGGCCGAATCCGGGCCGGTCGAATACGATCACGCGGTGCGATTCGGCCGCCGCGTCGAGCAGGCCGCTGAGCGCAAAGTCATCCGAATGCAATCCATTCCCGTGCAGCAGCACCAGCGGCGTTCCTTCGCCACGTTCCAGGTAGTGCAAACGCACACCGTCGACCTCGATCACCTGGCCTTGCGCGGGATTGGCTTGTTCGGCTTCGCGCTTTTTGGCATGCACGTAGACCATCGACGCGGCCAGGCCTGCGGCGGCGGCGAGCAGGGCAATGCTGCCCCAGCCGGGCGTGCCCGGTTCGGTGTGGGTGGAAATGCGATGCGGCATGGCGGTGCGGTTGTAAGGCATTGAGTGTCCTGCGGCAGGTGGATGAATGGCTGTCGTGGACGTACTGTGCCTGTCGCGGTCGACGCCGGTCTGTGCGCCAGTCAACAGTACGCGCACCTTGCTTGTGGATCAGTCCTGTAGTTGCCGGTAGACGGCATTGACCGCTTCCGGGCCGTACAGCCGTTCCAGCCGGCGTACCGTAAAGTGCCCGCGCGCCATGTCCTGGAAATGGTTGATGAACAAGGTGTTGACCAGTGCGCCGCCGGCCGCGCCGATGATCGGCACCATCATCGCCGCCGCTTTCTGCGACACGTGCACGTTGAAGCGGGTGGCGATCTGCGCAATCAGGCGCACCAGCGCCGGCGCCGCTTCGCTCGCCATGCCATGCTTGGCCAGGTACGCGGTGGCGTCCGCCATGGCCTGCGCCAGCGCGACGCGCGCCGCGTAATAACCCGCATCCGTGGCGTCGTCGTCGGCCGTCTTGCCGCCCAGCGAAAACACCATCAGGCAAGCCAGTTGCGCCTCGCCCGAGGCCAGGTCTTCGCCGTGCGCGCGGCCGATATCGGCAATCGAACGCAGCATGACGACGGTGGACACCGGCAACTCGACGGCCAGCCCGGCAATGCCGAACGCGCCACCGGCCGCGCCGCTCAAGGCCACCGCCGCGCTGTGCAGCTTGGGGAAGGATGAGGTTCCGGTCGGGCGCAGGGTGGCGTTGGCCACTTTCAGGCATTTGGTCAGCGACGCGTTGGTGACGGAGGCGATCTTGCCGCTCCAGGAAGCGGGCAGGGCCTTGACAGCCGCTTCCAGCGGCATGCCGATCACGTCGGTGATGCGGGCCACGTAGCCGGGATGCTCGAGCAGGTGCTTGGCCTGCTTCAATTCGGCCAGGTGCTCCTGCGATAAGCTCGCGCCGGCGCCGGCCGGGTGTGAACGTTCCATATTTCCTCACTGTTCAAGTGCCGCTGCGCACGGTGCGACAGGGCGATGCGTGGAGTATAGGCGAGTCGCGCCGAGCCGGCCCGCGCGCGCGGAAGGCTGCTACAATTTCCGCGTTGATAGCGCTAACACTACCAGGGATACGACCGATGATGCCGACCACGCTACGCTGTTTTTCCCCACGCGGGGCGGCCGCGCCAACCCTGCGCCTGTTGCTTGCGGCGCTGCTGGGCGCGCCGCTGGCGCCGGTGTCGGCGGCGCCCCCGGGCTGCAGCGGCGTCGCGCCCAGCGGCGAGCTGATCGCCACGCGCGTGCCCGGCACGGCGCCGGCCAGCGCCGAAGCGGGCCTGTACGAAGGCCCGGTCTGGATCGGCGACGCGTTGTATTTTTCCCATTTCACGTTCGGCCCCGGTTTTCCCTCGCGCATTCTGCGCCTCGGCCCGGACGGCAAGCTCGGCACGGCGATCGATGACAGCGGCAGCAATGGCCTGGCGGTCGACGCGCGCGGCAACATCGTCGCCGGCACCCACAAGTTCAAGGGCGTATCGCGCTTCGACCTGGTCAGCGGCAAGCGCAGCCTGGTCGCCGGCGCCTACCAGGGCAAGGTCTTCAATTCGCCCAACGATATCGCCATCGGCGCCGACGGCACGATCTATTTCACCGATCCCTCCTTCCAGCGCGCCGCCGCTCCGGGCGGGCAGGACGCCACCCGCGTGTACCGGGTGGCGCCCGGCGGCAAGGTCACGGTGGTCGACGGCGGGCTCGCCAATCCGAACGGGATTGCTTTGTCGCCGGCGGGCGATATGCTGTATGTCAGCGGCGGCGGCGGCGGCGGCGAGCGCGGCGTGCTGCGCGCCTACTCCCTGGTGCGCGGGGCGCCCGGCAAGGGACGCGACCTGGTCAGCGGCCTGGCCGTGCCGGACGGAATGAGCGTCGATTGCCTGGGCAATCTGTACGTGACCGAGCATACGGCGCAGCGGCTGCGCGTGTTTTCGCCGGCCGGCAAGGAACTGGCTGTGATCAAGGTCGACGCCAACATCACCAACGCCGCGTTCGGCGGCGCCGACGGCAAGACCTTGTTCATGACGGGCGCCGGCGCGCTCTGGCAGATCCGGCTGGACTTGCCCGGCAAGCCCTATTAGGATCGGCGGGTGAAAACTTTTGGTGTCTTATGTTATGAGTCGAACATACGCAGCGGGCGCGGGTACGCATACTGAATTCATGCAGTAACTTTTTAACCGAAAGAAATCATGAAAACCGCGCTTTGCCCGTTTCGCGTCCTGACCGTATCGCCACCGCCATCGTGCCGGAGCGTCTGACATGAAAACCACCAAACCCGATCCCCAGCCAGCGTCGCGCATCGAACGCGAAATCGAGCGCGAGCGCGACCAGCGCCACAAGAACGACGACGAGCGCTCGGGCGTGAGCCCGGCATCCGATTTCCGCATCAAGGATGCGCGCGAAAGCAGCGATTCCGGCATCCTGCACCGGTCGCGCTCGCGCTACGACTGATCCGGGCAGCGCGCGCCTGGCCAATTGCTGTCTTGACACGCTCGCCCGACCCAACCAGAATGGAACGTTCTGGTTGCCGGCGCGCGCCGCGACCGCCTTTGTCAGGAGTATGCCGTGACCAGTTTCCGTAACAATTCCGATCGCCTGCTGGAAGTGACCCTTCAAAAAGAAACGGTGCTTGCCATCGCCGGTTCCATGGTCGCCTATACCGGCACCATCAAATTCGAAAAATCCCTACTCGGCGGCGAAGGCTTTTTCGGCGCCGTCATGCGCAAGGTGAAAAACGAGGGCATGCAGCTGATGCAAGCCTCCGGCACCGGCACGGTGTTCTTCGCCCATAACGCGGCCGAAATCACCGTCATTCCCTTGTCCGGCGAAAAAATGACCATCGAAAGCAGCAGCCTGCTCGCCTACGACACCTCGCTCAAGACCGGCACCAGTTTCGCCGGCCTGCGCGGCGCGGTCTCGGGCCAGGGCTTGTTCAGCACCACGGTCGAGGGACAGGGCAGCCTCGCCGTCATCTCGCGCGGCAACCTGATCATGCTGGAAGTGACACCCGCCAACCCGCTGCGCGTCGATCCGGATGCGTTTATCGGCTACAAAGGCAATATTACCCAGGAATTCGTGTTCGACGTGAACTGGCGCACTATGTCCGGCGAAACGTCCGGCGAGTCCTACCAGCACAAGTTTTCCGGCCAGGGCGTGGTGTTTATCCAGCCGGCGGAGCGCTGAGAGGACGGCGCACTGCGCCCTTGAACAACCGAATCAATGGAGAATGCCATGCCGGCTTACCAGCAAATCAATGAAAAAATGATTGAGGTCAAACTCAATAACGAAGAAATGTACGCCAAGAAGGGATCGATGATCTCGTACCAGGGCGAGGTGAGCTTCAGTCCCACCTACCTGGCCGGGCAGGGCGTGCAAAGCCTGGCGATGCGCTCCGCAACCGCCGAGGGCTACTCGCTGATGATGGCCAAGGGCCGCGGCACCGTCTACTACGCCTATGACGGCCTGTTCGTGACCGTGATTCCGGTGCGTGGCGACACCCTGTACGTGGAAAGCGATAACGTGCTCGCGTTTGACGCGCGCATGACGGCTGGCACCATGTTTCTGGGTAACCAGGGCGGGATCCAGGGCATGGCGCGCGGCGCGGTATCGGGCCAGGGCTTGTTTACCAGCACCTTCCAGGGCGACGGCGATGTCGTGATCCTCTCTGACGGCAACGCCATCGGCTTGCCGGTCACGCCGGAAGTGCCGGTCTGCGTCGATCCGCAAGCGTATATCGGCCACACCGGGCAGCTCAGTTCGAGCATCGTCACCGACCTGAACTGGAAGACCTTCGTGGGCCAGGCATCGGGGGAATCGTATCAAGTCAAATTCAGCGGCCACGGCACGGTCTACATTCAAGCGAGCGAGAGGTAAGTCATGACTGTCTATAACCCCAACAACTTGCCCAAGAACGACAACCTGAACCGGTTTGCCTTCGTGGTCGACGTGAAGGAACAGATCTTCATCCGCAAGGGTAAGATGATCGCCTTCTACGGCAACCTGAGCTTCGAAGCGCTGGGCAGTTCCCTGCTCGATATCCTGACCTTGCGCGCCTTCAATGCGCCGAAATACATCAACAATTTCGTGGTGGCGCACGGCAGCGGCCAGCTGATCCTGGGCGACAACGGCAACGACCTGGCTTGCTACGACCTGGACGCGGCCAACATGACCATCCGCGCCAAGAACCTGCTGGGCTTTACCAAAAACGTCACCTGCCAGGAATCGACCTTGCCGGGCTACCTGACCCTGCTCGGCACCGGCAAGATCATCGCCTCCTCGAATGGGCCGGTGCACTTCCTCGACTTGCCGTGCCGGGTAGACGAACAGGCGGTGCTGGGCTGGGCCGATTGCCCGAGTCCATCGTACCGCTACGATTACGAGCACGTCAGGAGCTTCGTGTCGGCGGCCGGGGCGATCACCGGGTATTCGCTGTCGGGCGAGGAAAAGCAGGTCGATTTTACTGGCGCCGGTACCGTGCTGGTGCAGTCCTCCGAGCTGGAACTGAGCAACAGCTCGACCCTGTCGCATCTGGTTTCGCTGTTGCCGATGCTGGGCAAGGAAGACTTGGGCAAGCTGAGCCTGTCGCTGCAGCAGCAGACCCAGCAGCGGCGCTAGGCAGTTCGGGCAGGCTGGGGCGCTACCCGTGCGCTTGCGCCTGCCCGACGGGCGGCTGCACCGCATGCATGCGCACCGCCCATACCACGCCCGCCACCAGCAAGACCATCGCCGCTATTTCCAGCGTCCTCGGAAACTGGCGGTGATACACGAAGCCGTAGAACAGCGCGAACAGCGTTTCGAACAGGATCAGCTGCCCCGACAGGGTTACCGGCACGCGCCGGCTGGCGATATTCCACAAATGGTTGCCGATGACCGAGGCGCCCAGCGCCAGCAAAGCATTGGTGATCCAGAACACTGTCCAGTTGCGTCCGCTTATCGCGCCTGCCGCGCCGGTAACGTCGCCATGCCAGATGGCAAAGGCGAGCGCACCGATCGCCAGCGCGATCAGGCCGCTGGCCATGCCGTACAGGGCCGACCATTCGGCGCTGCTGAAATGCGCATTGCGCTTGAGGAAACGCGCATTGTCGAGCCCGTACCAGCTCCAGCACAGCAGGGCGCCGAACGCGCACAGCACCCCGAGCAAGGTCGCGCCGGGACTGGCGCCGCTGGCGCGCGCGTGCAGGAACACATCGACATTGATACAGGCGATGCCGGCGCCCACCACCAGCAGTGGCAGCGCCAGTTGCGACATGGGAATGGCGCCATGATCCTTGCGGCCGAGCAGGGTAAGAGTGATCGGCAGCAAGCCGATAATGAGCGAGGTTGGCGCCACCCCGGCCAGCTTGACGCCCAGCGCCAGCAGCATGTAATAGACGATATTGCCCGCCAGCGCATGGCGCACCAGCGCGCCGCAGTCGCTGCGGTCGAGCCGTCCCAGCAGGCCACGCAGGCGCGGCAGCATCAGCCCGGTGGCAATCGCCCCGTAGGCGATGTAGCGGCCCACGGCTAGTTCGACCGGCGAAAACGCCGCCAGTAATTCCGGCACGATGAACACCATGCCCCACATCGCGCCGGCCAGCAGGCCGCACAGTACGCCAGTCCACATCGATTATATTCCCGTCATGCATTAAATTGCCAAGTCCGCCAGTGTGGCACGAAGCGCCTCCCGCTGCAGGCCGGCCAGGCAAAAACCAGGGCATGTGTGTCCTGTTATCATCAGCGTGAACTTACATGAGGAAATTCAATGGAGAGGGTCGCTTTTGCGCTGAGCAGGCATGACGCAATTGATGTGCCGGCGTCGGCCGACCCGGAAGCGGTCAGTGCTTTCATGGACAGGCTGAAAAGCCTGGGTTTTGCGATGGCATTCCCTTTATGGCGTCATTGACCGATGAATTTGTATATTGATGAAAACCGGCTTGTCAGCAGCATCCGCGTGCGTTTTCCCGAAGAGGCGGCACTGACCGAGCAACGGCTCGCCGGACAGGGGCTGGACCCTGCAGAACGTAATGAATTTCCCCATATGTGGGTGGAGGCCTTTGCCGACAGGATTACCCAGGCCATCAAGCGAAGGGACATCGCGGCAATCCGGGCGCAGACCGGTTTCCTGGCCGAACAGTATCGGGCCGCCCCGGATGCACTTCGCTCCATCGTCGATGTATCGTATGCCGAAAACATTATGTGGGATGCCAGCGATGAGGAAAAAGCATGGGCGTGGGAATTCATCGCAGCCGACATCCGGCAGCTTTATGAACAGATGTGGCGCAAGCCGACGGCTTAGCGGATCACGCAGGCCTCATCGTTGTAAGGCAGGCGCCTTGCGAGTTCCGCATTGGCAACCGGGCTCAGAAAAGCTCGTCCAGTAGCAAGTGGAACTGCAGCTTGCGTTGATCCGGAACCGGAAGGCCGTACTGCTGTAACAGCCTTTCCTGCAGCGCCTCCCCAAATTCGCCGAGACTGTTCCAGAGAATGGCAAGGTCCTGGTAGCGATCGGCAATCCCAGCCCGTCCGACATCGATGCACCCGGCTATCTCGCCTTCCTGAAGCATCAGGTTGTCGAGCGAGAAGTCCCCATGGGTGACGACTGGGTCGGGTGCCATCGGGAGATAGCCCTGTAACGCCTCCCACACTTGCTCGGCCGTCCAGCCTGTTCGCTCGTCATCGAAATCATCGACATCGATGGCGCCCGCATCGATGCGCTGCCGTGCCAGCCGAAGCCTGACAGCGTGATCGCTGTTGAATGGACATGCGCTCACCGGAATCGCGTGCAGCCGGCGCAGCAATGCCACTAATGCGTCGACAACGGCAGAGCCACGTTCGGGGTGCGATTCCAGTACCTGGCGCGCTGTTTTCCCGTTGATCGCGCTCATCAGCAACCACGCCTGATCCGGCGTGCGAACAAATTGCACGACCTCCGGTACGGGAATATACCGGGCCAGCCACTGCATTCTCGTCATTTCATCAGTAATCTGGTCCGCAACCGCATCGTTTCCGTGCTTGAGAAACAGATCCGGCGAATCCTTTTTGCCGTGAAGCCGGTAGATGTCGGCGCCGGACTCACCGATGCTGTCGCGTGTCCATGCATACGCCTCAAATGCGGCGGACATGGATGGAGGCGGTAGAAAGGTATGTTCGCGGCTTGATTGACTCATCTGATCAGGTTTTACCGTTGCGGTTTCTTCGGCTTGGCGCCGATGACACGGGTTCTGGATCGCCAGATTGGCGATGTCAAAGGCGTCGGACATCTCCGGCCAGCGTTTTCCGTTCAAAAACGGATTCTATATAACGTTTTTGGTTGGCGTTGCCCGAGCTCTCTGACGTAAAATCCACGATCGATACAATAAGAGTATACCCCCATGGATTCCATTCTGTTCAGCCTGCCGACCATCGCGAATGACTTGCCTGATTTCGACGTGCCAAGTCCGGAAAGTCTTGAGCGCGCTCCCCAGTTCCACGAAGATGAATGGAGACAGCTTGAATTTGTTTCCAGGGATCGTCTCGGCGAAGTACAAACCATGCTCGGAGAGTTGAACACCTTTGAAGCGGCCAATCGGAACGGGCACGGCTGGGAAAAGATCTACATCCGCGACCTGCCGGCGTCACCCATCGCCGGATTGGCGCCGGATTTCGGCAATGCGTTCGATTTCACGCCTTGTCCTGCTCCCATTTTAACGACCTCTGCGCAACCGCTAGGCCAGGTGAGCTGCGGTTTCGGCATGGAGATCGGGCCGAATGCCTGGCTGTATGGCGTAGAGCAAGCCGGAACCGTCACCGTACTGGGCGCGTCGCTTCAAGGCGGCGACGACATGCTGTTAGTCAATGCTTTTTCAGCGCTGAACCAGCGCTATGGTTTGATACTGGTCGATTGGTTTCAACAGTGCGTGCTTGTATCGGTCGACAGCGACGGGCAGATGGAGATCTGGCGCCCGTAGTTCGCCTCGCGCTCGATGCTAAGAGCCTATTCTTGTAGGCAAGGCGCCGCTTGCTGCCGGCCCCTCGGAAGCGGGGACGGCGTTGCTCGTCGTAGCATGGCTAGCCATGCGTCCTCCTCCCGCCTTGTCCGCGCTCCCGCTGGACCGGCATCCAGCTACGCTCCCTACAAGAATAGGCTCTAAGTCGCCGTTCTACGGCGGGCAGCGCCTGCCGTTTTCGCCAAACACGTGAATGCGCGCCAGCGGCGCCCCGAGCAGCAGGTACTGGCCCACCTCCCAGTTGGCGTCCGGGTCGGCCCGCACCACCACCTGCTCGGCGCTGCCGACCACCGTGGCGTGCAGATAGCTGCCTTCGCCCAGCCGTTCGACCGCAAACACGGTCGCCGGGATGCCGTCGGCGACATGCGGCGCAATGTGCTCCGGGCGCATGCCCAGGGTAACGTGCGCGCCCGGCGCCATTTTCTCAGCTACGCACACCATCAGCTGCGCGCCCCCGGCCAGCGCCACCACGGCCTGGCCGGCGTTCCACTGGCGGATCTCGCCGCGTAAAAAATTCATCGGCGGCGCACCCAAAAAGCCGGCCACGAACCGGCTGCCGGGCCGGTGGTACAAATCGAGCGGCGCGCCCACCTGTTCCACCCGCCCGGCGCGCAGCACCACGATGCGGTCGGCCAGGGTCATCGCCTCGACCTGGTCGTGCGTCACATAGATCATGGTGCTGGCCAGGGTGCGGTGCAGCCTGGCCAGCTCGATGCGCATCTGCACGCGCA
The DNA here is from genome assembly GCF_011682155.1 of Massilia sp. CCM 8734. Lineage (NCBI taxonomy): Bacteria > Pseudomonadati > Pseudomonadota > Betaproteobacteria > Burkholderiales > Oxalobacteraceae > Massilia > Massilia sp. CCM 8734. The sequence goes on along the minus strand of NZ_WHJI01000008.1, from coordinate 17,296 downwards.
GCGAGGCGTCCAGGTTCGAGAGCGGCTCGTCGAACAGGAACACGGCCGGCTGGCGCACGATGGCGCGCCCGATCGCCACGCGCTGGCGCTGGCCGCCGGACAGTTCCTTGGGCCGGCGCTGCAGCAGCGCTTCGATCTGCAAGGTCTGCGCAGCCTTGCGCACTGCCTCGTCGATCTGCGGCTTGCCCTTGCCCGCCAGTTTCAGGGCGAACGCCATGTTCTCGTACACGCTCATGTGGGGATACAGCGCGTAACTCTGGAACACCATGGCCAGCCCGCGCTGCGCCGGCGGCACGTCGTTCACGCGCGCGCCGTCGATCAGGACGTCGCCGCCGTCGATGTCTTCCAGCCCGCAAATGGCGCGCAGCAGGGTCGACTTGCCGCAGCCGGAGGGGCCGACGAAGACGACGAATTCGCCATCGCCGATATCGAGATCGATCCCGTGCAGCACCGCCTGCGCGCCATACAATTTGCGGATGCCCGTCAGCTGGACCCGGGCCATCTCAGGCCGCGCGCAGCACGACGACCACGCGGTGCTGCGCGCCGTCGGCCTTCATCGGGATCATGGCCGCGCCGTCCTCGATCGGCGCTTCCTGGCCGTCGAGCGAGGCCGCCACCACCAGCGAACCGTCGCCGATGGCGTCGTTGATCACCTCGATGTGATAACTGGTGGCGCCGTCCGGCAAGCGGTAGCGGATGCTAAAGCGCGGCCATGCGGCCGGTACCACCGGCTTCATGCGGATCGCGGCGCCGCCTTCGAGCGTGAAGCCGAGCACCGATTCAAGCGCGACCCGGTAGGCCCAGCCGGCCGAGCCGGTGTACCAGGTCCAGCCGCCGCGCCCCACATGCGGATCGGCGCCATAGATATCGGCCGCGATCACGTACGGTTCGACCTGATAGCGCGCCACCGCCTCCGGGGTCAAGGCGTGGCTGATTGGGCTGAGCATTTCGAGCAGTTGCGCGGCGCGCTCGTTGCGGCCCGCTTCGGCCACCGCGCGCACCGCCCAGCAGGCCGCGTGCGTGTACTGGCCGCCGTTTTCGCGCACGCCGGCCACGTAACCCAAGATGTAGCCCGGGTCTTGGGCGGTGTGCACGAAGGGCGGCGTGAGCAGCCGGATCAGGCCATCCGCGTCCGACACCAGCCGCTCTTCCATGGCGTCGAGCGCCATTTCTGCGCGCTCGGCTGGCGCCGCGCCGGAGATCACCGACCAAGCCTGCGCCAGCGCGTCGATCTGGCATTCGTCGCTCTCGCTCGAGCCCATCACCGCGCCGTTGTCGTAAAACGCGCGCCGGTACCACTGGCCATCCCAGCCTTCGCCATTGAGCACCACGGCCAGGTGGTCGCGGTAAGCGCTGTAGGCGGCGATGCGCGCGCTGTCGCCGCGCCGCTCGCACACCGGCAAAAAGTCCTTGATGATGCGGAACAGGAAAAATCCCATCCACACGCTCTCGCCGCGGCCCTCGCGCCCGACCCGGCTCATGCCGTCGTTCCAGTCGCCGGTGCCCATCAGCGGCAGGCCGTGCGCGCCTTTCGTCAGCGAGCGGTCCAGCGCGCGGCAGCAATGCTCGTACACGTCGGCGCTGGTGCCGGCCGGTTCAGGGTGCAGGAAGACTTCGTCTTCGCCATCTTCCAGCGGCGGGGCCGTGAGAAAGCCCTCGACTTCATCGAGCACGCTCCAGTCGCCGGTGGACTTGAGGTAGAAAGCGGTGATGTAGGGTAGCCACAGCAGGTCGTCCGAAAAGCGCGTGCGCAAGCCCTTTTCCAACGGCGCCGGATGCCACCAATGCAGCACGTCGCCTTCGGTGAACTGGTGCGCCGCGTGCAGGCAGATCTGCTTGCGCGTCATTTCGGGCAGGGTGTAGATCAGGGCGCTGGCGTCCTGCAACTGGTCGCGGTAGCCGATCGCGCCGCCCGACTGGTAAAAGGCAGAGCGCCCCCAGATGCGGCAGCTCAAATTCTGATAGGCCAGCCAGCCGTTGACCATCAGGTCGATCGCCGGCACCGGCGTGGCGATCTCGATGGCGCCGACGGTGTCGTGCCAGAACTGGCGTACTTCGGCCAGCGCCTGTTCCACCGCCGCGCTGGCGCGATAGCGCCGCACCAGCGCCTGGGCGTCGTCGGCGCTGGTGGTTTCGCCAAGCAGTACGGCAAATTCGACCTCTTCGCCGGGGGCGATGGTCAGGCGCGCCTGGAACGCGGCGCATGGATCGAGCCCGGGACCGGTGCGCCCGTCGAGGCGCGCTTCGCCCAGCGCCGCCGGCCGCGCGCTGGTGCCCTGGGTGCCGATGAAGGCGGCGCGGTCGGCGCTGTGAAAGCTGGCGCTGGCCGGCGGCGCGATCAGCGCGCCGAAGGTGACGCCGTCGGCGAACGGGCCGGCCATGCGGTTGGTGGCCAGCAGCACGCCCGTGTCCCACGTGGTGCATACATGGCGCGCGCTGTCGGCCGGCGTGCTGCCCAGCACCAGTTGCTGGTACGAGAACAGCGATACCGTGCGGCTGCGGGCCTCGGTATTGCGCAGGCGGATGCGCACGATCTTAAGCGGGTCGTGGCGCGGCACGAACACCGTGCATTCCTGCTCCAGGCCATAGCTGGCGTGGCGGAAGGTGGTGTAGCCGAAGCCGTGCACCGCCTCGTAGCTGGCGGCTGCCGGCGCCGGACCGGGCATGGGCGACCACCAGCTGCCGTCGTCTTCGTCGCGCACATACAGCGCTTCGCCGTGCGGATCGCGCACCGGGTCGTTGAACCAGGGCGTGAGCCGGTGTTCGCGGCTGTTGCGGCTCCAGGTGTAGCCGGCGCCGGTTTCGCTCACCAGCACGCCCACCTGTTCATTGGCGATCACATTGGTCCAGGGCAGGGGAGGGCGCGAGAGACCCCCGGCGCCATCCCAGGCCAGGCGGATCACATATTCCTTGCCGTCGCTGGAAAAGCCGCCGTCGCCGTTAAAGAACCGCAGCGGCGCCGGTTCGGCGTCGTCTTGTGGGTGCTTGCGGTGCGGCGGGCGCGGAGGGCGCAGGATGCTGGCGCGCGGCCCGAACGCCGGCAGCTCGCCCTTGACCACCATGCGCGCCTGCGCGGCCACGCGTTCCAGGTCGGCGCTGTCGACCTGCATCGGGTCGAGCAGGGTGACCGGGCCTGGCAAGGCGGGCCAGTCGGCTTGCGCGCCGACCAGCACCAGGTGCAGCGGCAGGGCCAGCGCATCCCAGTAACGCGCCGCGTCCAGCAAGGCTTGCGCGTGCGGGTCGCGCGGACCGATGGCGTTGACCACGCACAGCACGCGGTCCTTGGGCAGCCCGAGGGCGTCGGGCAGGCTGTCGGTGGACAGGCGCGTATCGCCCGCTGCGCGCAGGGCGCTTTCGCCATATAAAATGGCGGCGGCCAGCGCTTCGGCGTAGGCGCCTTGCTCGGTATCGAGCGCCAGCGCGGTGAGGAGCGCGGCGCGCCGTTCGCCCGCCATGCGCGCGGCCAGTTCCGGCGTTGGCGCGCTGGCCAGCAGGGCCAGCGCGGCGTCGCGGTCGGGCGCCGCGCCGAGGGTAAAGGCGATGACGGCGTTCGCGTCCGGTTCGAGCACCACGTTGCGGCGCAGGCTGAACGACGGATCGAGCACGTTGCCGGCGGTTCCCGACAGCGGCGCGCTTGACGCCAGCGCGTTTGGGGCGGCCAGGCTGCGGCCACGCCCGATGAAGCGTTTGCGGTCGGTCTCGATGCCGGCTTCTTCGCCGCCGCTGGCGGCATGAACCAGCCAGATGCAGGCGTCGTCGGCGCCGCGCGGACGGCGGCGCGCCAGCAGCGCGCCGGCGGCGGGAACCGATTCGGTCTGCACGAACAGTTTCGAGAATGCCGGGTGCGCGGCTTCGGCGGCGCGCTTGTTGAGCACCACTTCCAGATAGCTGGTGACCTCGATGCGGCGCGCGCGCGTGCTGGTGTTACGCAAGGTCAGGGTGCGCAGTTCGACGTCGGTCTCGGGCGCGACGACGATGTCGAGCCGCGCTTCGATGCCGAGGTGGCGGCACGACAGCCACGCGCCGCCATCGTCGCTGCCGAAACCGTAGCGGGCGCCGGCGACCGCGCAGGGCTGGGCGCCGACCGACCAGAACTCGCCGCTATCGATGTCGCGCAGGTAGATAAAGTAACCGTCGCCGTCTTCCACCGGGTCGCCCTGCCAGCGCGTCAGCGCATGTGCGCCGAGGTCGGTCGCGCCGGTTCCGGCAGCCGTGACCAGCACCCGCAAGTGGCCGTTGGAGAGGAAGCGGGCGCCGGCGGCGGGACTGAACGGGATCGGAGTCATGGGCAGGGTACGGTGGTTTGCATAGGGTCGGCGCAATGTAAGCGGTTACATCCGGCTAAATTTTACATGACATCTTTGTGTAAAGAACAAAATTTCGACCAGAAGTCATGCTTTTTTTGGTGAAAAATTTACATAAAAACCACGGTGTGCTGAGCTCGATTGCGGTACATTAAGAAAAATGTAATCGGTTACCGGGGTTTTATGCGGGAAGAATGAAAGCGTGGTGTTTTTATGGCGGTAACGATCAAGGATGTGGCGCGGGCGGCCAAGGTGTCGGTCGCCTCGGTGTCGCGCGCGCTCAATGGCAGCGACACCGTCACCGACGAAACGCGCCAGTTGGTGTTGGATGCGGCGCGCAGTTTGCGCTACATTCCGCACAGCGGCGCGCGCAGCCTGTCGACCAGCCGCACCGAGACCATCGGCGTGGTGCTGCCCGACCTGCATGGCGAGTTCTTTTCGGAGCTCATTCGCGGCATCGACATGGCGGCGCACCGGCGCGGCCTGCACCTGCTGGTATCGAGTTCGCACGGCGACGCCGGCGAAGCGGCGCTGGCCATGCGCGCCATGAGCGGCCGGGTCGATGGCCTGGTTGTTATGTCGCCGCACGTGGATGCCGGTTTTTTGGCCGACAACCTGGCGGGCAATCTGCCCATCGTCCTTGTCAATACGCGCGCCACCGGCCACGATTGTTCGGCCCTTGCGGTCGACAACCACGGCGGCGCGGCCGATATGGTGCAGCACCTGGTCGAGATGGGGCACCGCAGCATCGTCATGATCGCCGGCCCGGCCGACAACTTCGACGCCGAAGAACGTTTGCGCGGCTTTCGCGAGACCATGGCGCGCCTCTTGCCCGGCGCGCCGCCGTTCGAGCCGCAAGTGCTGCGCGGCGACTTCGGCGAGGAATCGGGCTATCGCGCCGGCCAGCAGCTGCGCGCCTTGAAGCGCCTGCCCGACGCGGTGTTCGCCGCCAACGACATGATGGCGATCGGCTGCCTGTTCGCGCTGGGCGAGGGCGGCCTGGTGGTCCCGCGCGATATTGCGCTGGTCGGCTTCGACGATGTGCCGACGGCGCGCTTCGTCACGCCGCCGCTGACCACCGTGCGCGTGCGGATCACCGAAATGGGCAGCCGCGCGCTCGAATGCCTGGCCTTCGAAATTGAAAACCCGCAGGGGACGAAAAAAACCGTGCAGGTGGTGCAAACCGAACTGGTGGTGCGGCGCTCGTGCGGCGCACATGCGCAGGGCGTGACGGAAAACGGCAAGCGGTAGCAAACAACTATAAAACAACGGGAGAAATGCATGAAGATGAAAGCAGGCGTGCGCGAACTGCGCAGGGCATTGGTGGGACTGTCGACGGTGGCCATGCTGGCCGCCGCGCCGGCGTATGCGCAGTTAAGCAGCGCCACCATCAAGGGACAAATCACGCAGAGCGGCGCGCCCGCGGCGCCGGCCACGCCGGTCGTCGCCAGCAACACGGCCACCGGTTACAACTACCGCACCAGCACCGGCGCCGACGGCAGCTACGTGCTCACCGGCCTGCCGCCGGGCGAGTATGCGATCAAGGTCGGCGGCCAGAGCACCGAAAAGGTCACGTTGTCGATCGGCCAGACCGCCTCGCTCGACCTGTCGGTGGGGGCGGCCGATCCGGCCAATTCGGCCAACATGGCGCAGGTGGTGATCCTGGGTTCGGCCCAGCGCCGCAACGTCAAGACCTCGGAAGTCGGCACCAGTGTGTCGCGCGCGCAGATCGACAGCCTGCCGCAGGTGTCGCGCAACTTCCTCGCCTTTGCCGACCTGGCGCCGGGCGTGCGCTTCGATGTCGAGGCCAAGACCGGCTACGGCACCTTGCAGGGCGGGGCGCAGAACCAGGATAACGTGAACGTCTTCATCGACGGCGTCGGCCAGAAGAACTACATCCTGCGCGGCGGCATGTCCGGGCTCGACTCCTCGCGCGGCAATCCGTTCCCGCAATCGGCGGTGGCCGAGTACAAGGTGGTTTCGCAAAACTACAAGGCCGAATTCGACCAGGTCAGTTCGACCGCGATCACGGCGATCACCAAGTCGGGCACCAACCAACTGCATGGCGATGTGTTTTTCGACCGCACCGGCGCCAACCTGACCGCCTACGATCCGTTCCAGAAGAAGAACAAGGCCGACGGCGTGGAGCGCCCGCGCTTCTCGCAAAAGCAGTACGGGGCCACGCTCGGTGGGCCGATCAAGGAAGACGTGATGCATTACTTCATCGCGTACGAAGGCAAGCGGATCGACACGCCGCGCCAGGTCGTCGCCCAGCGCCAGGACTTGCTGCCCAACGCCGGCATCGTGCCGTCCCTGCTGGCGCAGGCCGGATCGGCCACGGCCAAGTTCAAGGAAGACCTGGTGCTCGGTAAGATCACCACGCGCATCGGCGAAGACCACCTGATCGAACTGACCACCCGCGTGCGGCGCGAGAACGACCTGGTGCCGGAAGACTTCAAGCTGTCGGTGCCGGGCAACGAGAAGGACCGCAAGAACGACGAAACCCGGATCGACCTGAAACATGAATTTGCGCGCGGCGACTTCCTGAACGAAGCGCGCATCGGCTACGAAAAATTCCACTGGAATCCGAGCGCGCTGTTGTCGACGCCTTATGTGAAGTACGTGGTCTCGCCGAGTAACGAGACCAAGAACGTGGTCGACGTGCTGTTTACCGGAGGCTCGCCCGACGCCCAGGACCGCATGCAAAAAGGCCTGTCGTTGAGCGAGAGCCTGACCTGGACCGGTCTTGCGGGCCACACCATCAAGGGCGGGGTCAAGATCAAGAAGGTCGACTTCAAGCTGTACGGCACCTCGAACGCTATCGATATCCGGCGCGAGATGATCGACAACGTGACCGGCATTCCACAGGTCTTCGAAATTTCGCGCGCACTGGCGCCCACGGGCGTGAGCTACACCGACCGCCAGTACGGCGTGTATTTGCAGGACGACTGGAAAGTGACGAAGCAGCTCGAACTGAACCTGGGCCTGCGCTGGGACTACGAGACGAATATGCTCAACGACAGCTATGTCACGCCAGCCGACCGCGCGGGCCTGTTCGGCAAGCAGGACCCGCGCCCGGGCGCCCCTAGCGGCCAGACCTATGCGCAGTCGCTGGCCAAGGGCGGCGTGACCATCGGCGACTACATCAGCACCGGCTCGAACCGCAAGTCGTTCAAGGATGCGTGGCAGCCGCGCGTGGGCATGTCGTACGACCTTTTCGGCGACAGCAATACGGTGTTTTTTGCCGGCGCCGGGCGCGCCTACGACCGCACCATCGCCAACGTGGCGCTGGACGAACTGCAAAAGAATTCGCAGCCGGGCGGCGAGATCCGGCTGATCCGCAGCGAACACAAGCTGCCGTACACCGACCAGTTCGGCCTCGGCGTGCGCCAGGCGCTGGGCGCGTGGAATACCGAGTTTGGCGCGACCGTGTCGCGCAGCCGCAACCAGTTCAACTGGTTCGGCGGTAACCGCGACGTCAACGGCGGCTGGGGCAATGCCAGCCCGATCGACCCGATGTTCAGCTCCGTGCCGGGCTACGGCACCCTGATCCTGGGCGACTTCATCTCGCAGGCGAAAACCTCGTCCGCGTATCTGAAAGGCGACAAGCCGTTTTCCAGCGCGTCGGGCTGGGGCCTGGCCGCGACCTACACCTACTCCGAGGGCGAGACCACCAACAAGGAGTGGAACAACGACATGTTCAACTGGACCTACGGTCGGTACGCCTATTCATGGAATCCGTCGACCACCGTCGAGCGCCACCGCCTGGTGGTGGCGGGGATGAGCGACCGCCTGCTGCCCTATGGGATCATGCTCTCGTCCAAACTGACGCTCGGCAGCGGCCTGCCGTACCGGATCACCGACTGCGCCAAAGGCTTTAACGACTGCGTCTCGCGCAAGGGCGACGGCGGCCCGTTCCGCACCGTCGACGTGGCCATGGCCAAGGATGTCGGCGTCGGTTTCGGCAAGGTGTCGGTGCGCTTCGATGTGCTCAACGTGTTCAACACGGTCAACTACGCCGCCTACGATGCCTGGGGCGGCGGCCCGACCACCAAAAATCCCAATTACCTTGGCGGCGACAACGTCAAGCTGGGAACCGCGGGCGCCATCACCGGCCCGATGCGCACAGTCAAACTGACCGCGCGCTATGCATTTTGAATAAGGGAAGTCGATGAGAAAACGCTTGATGCCGATGGCCGCGCTGGTTGGCGCCATCGCGACGATGCCGCTGGCGCCGGCCCATGCCGCACCTGCGGGTGCTGGTGCGGCTACGGGGCCGGCGGCGGCCCTGCTGGACGACCTGTCCGAACGCACCTTCCGCTTCTTCTGGGAGACCGCCAATCCGGTCAACGGGCTGGTGCCCGACCGCTATCCGTCGCCGTCGTTCTCCAGCATCGCGGCGGTGGGCTTCGGCCTGACCGCCTATCCGATCGGCATCGAGCGTGGCTACATCACGCGCGCGCAGGCGCGCGAGCGCGTGCTGACGACCCTGCGTTTCTTCCGCAATGCGCCGCAGGGCAAGCAGGCGCAGGGCATGAGCGGCTACAAAGGCTTTTTCTATCACTTCCTGGACATGAAAACCGGTGTGCGCAGTTCCAACTCGGAGCTCTCGACCGTGGACACGGCCCTCCTGATTGCCGGCGTGCTGCATATGCAATCGTACTTCGACGGCGCCGACGAACAGGAGGTTGAAATCCGTCGCCTGGCCGACGAACTGTATCAGCGCGTCGACTGGCAGTGGGCGCAGGCGCGCCCGCCGGCCATCGTGCTTGGCTGGCATCCGGAAACCGGCATGCTGCCCTACGACTGGCGCGGCTACAACGAAGCGATGCTGGTGTACGTGCTGGCGCTTGCGTCGCCGACCCACCCGGTCGACCCGAAGGCGTGGGACGAGTGGACCAGCACCTACGACAAGACCTGGGGCACCTCGTGGGGCCAGGAGCACCTGGCGTTTGCCTCCCATTTCGGGCACCAGTATTCGCACGTGTGGATCGATTTTCGCGGCATCCAGGATACTTACATGCGCAAGCGCGGCATCGATTACTTTGAAAACAGCCGGCGCGCGACCTACGCGCAGCAGGCCTACGCGATCGCCAATCCGCTCGGCTGCAAGGGCTACGGCGCCAATCTGTGGGGCGTGACCGCCAGCGACGGCCCGGCCGACGCCACCATTACCGACGGCGGCAAGCGGCGCAAGTTCCGCAGCTACGCCGGGCGCGGCATGGGCAAGGAGCACTACGACGACTGCACCATCGCGCCGACCGGCGCGGCGGCGTCGATCGCCTTCGCACCGGAGATCGCGATTCCGGCGATAACCGACATGCATGCGCGTTACGGCAAGCAGATCTACGGTAAATACGGTTTCCTCGACGCCTTCAATCCAAGCTTCGACTTCGGCATCAAGCTGGCCAGCGGACGGCGCGTACCGGGCTTCGGCTGGATCGATACCGACTACCTGGGCATCGACCAGGGCCCGATCCTGGCGATGATCGCCAACCACCGCGACGAATCGGTGTGGCGCGTCATGCGCGGCAATCCGGTGATCCGCACCGGCTTGCGTCGCGCCGGCTTTTCGGGCGGCTGGCTCGAGACCGGGGCCAAGCCATGAATCTGCGGCGGCGCCACTGGGTCGCCGGTTCGGCGCTGGCGCTGCTGCTGGCGGGCTGCGAACGGCGCAGCGGCGGCCCGGTGGAGCTGCGCCTGTGGGCCATGGGGCGCGAGGGTGAAGTGGTCAAAGAACTGCTGGCCGATTTCGAAAACCTCAACCCCGGCATCCGCATCAAGGTGCAGCAGTTGCCGTGGCTGTCGGCGCAGGAAAAACTGCTGACCGCTTTTGCCGGCGACGTCACGCCCGACCTGTGCCAGCTCGGGAACACGTGGATACCCCAGTTCGCGGCGCTGGGCGCGATCGAGCCGCTGGGAGATCGTATCGACCGTGCCGATGGCGTCACGAGCGCCGACTATTTTCCCGGCATCTGGGCCTCGAACCAGATCGACGCCCAGTTGTTCGGCGTGCCCTGGTATGTCGACACGCGCTTGGTTTACTACCGCAAGGACTTGCTGCTTGATGCCGGCTTTGCCACGCCGCCCGCCAGCTGGGCCGAGTGGACGGGCGCCATGCGCGCGATCAAGCAGCGCAGCCCGCAGAATTATGGCGTGCTGCTGCCGCTGAACGAATACGAACAACTGCTGTCGCTGGCGCTGCAGCAGGATGCGCCGCTGCTGCGCGATGGCGGGCGCTTCGGCGACTTCCGCCATGCCGATTTTCGGGCTACGCTGCAGTTCTACCTCGACCTGTTTAAAAATGGCCTGGCGCCGCGCTTGTCGGCCACGGCGATTTCGAACGTGTGGGATGAATTTGCGAAGGGCTTTTTCGCGTTCTATATCTCGGGGCCGTGGAATATCGGCGAATTCAAGCGCCGCCTGGCGCCCGACAAGCAGCACACCTGGATGACGGCGCCCCTGCCCGGACCGCACGGCCCAGGCGCCTCGGTGGCCGGCGGCGCCAGCCTGGTCGTGTTCAAGGCGTCGCAGCATAAGGAAGAGGCGTGGAAGGTGATCGAATACCTGTCGCAACCGGAAGTGCAGCGGCGCTTTTACCAGATGACCGGCAACCTGCCGCCGCGCCGCAGCGCGTGGGCCGACCCGGCGCTGCAGGGCGATCCGTATTCGGCGGCCTTTCGCGAGCAGTTAGAGCGCGCCAAGTCGCCGCCCAAGGTGCCTGAATGGGAGCGCATCGGCACCGAAATGCGCATCGTGACCGAGGCGCTGGTGGCGGGCCGCATGACGATCGAGCAGGCCGTGACGGAGCTCGACGCGCGCACCGACCGCATCCTCGAAAAACGCCGCTGGATGCTCGACCAGCGGGGCAGGGCATGAAGACGGGCTGCGCCGCATGGTGGATGGTGGGGCCGCCGCTGCTGGTGATCGGCGTGTTTTTCTTCGTGCCGGTGGCCGCCGCGCTGGCGATGAGCATGACCGACTTCGATCTGTACGCGCTGGCGGACCTGAACAACCTGCGCTTCATCGGCCTGGCCAATTATGCGGAACTGCTGCAAACGCCGTTGTTCTGGAAGGCGCTGGGCAACACGCTGTTTTTCGTGCTGGTCGGCGTACCGCTGTCGATTGCCGCCTCGCTCGGCGCGGCGCTGCTGCTCAATTCCCGGCTGGCCTGGTTCAAGCCGCTGTTTCGCACCGCCTTCTTTGCGCCGGTGGTCACCTCGATGGTGGCCGTCGCCGTCATCTGGCGCTACCTGTACCACTCACGCTATGGTTTCATCAACTACGGGCTCGATCTGGTGGGACTGGCGCCGGTGGACTGGCTGGGCGACCCGCGTTTTGCGATGCCCTCGATTATCCTGTTCGCGGTCTGGAAGAATTTTGGGTACAACATGATCATCTTCCTGGCCGGCCTGCAAAGCATACCGGGCGACTTGTACGAGGCCGCCGAACTCGATGGCGCGCGCAGCGTGGCCATGCTGCGTCACATCACCCTGCCGGCCCTGGCGCCGACCATGTTCATGGTCAGCATTCTCACCATGGCCGGCTACTTCCAGTTGTTCGCCGAGCCGTACATGATGACCGAAGGCGGGCCGCTGCAAAGCACCGTCAGCGTGTTGTACTTCATGTACGAGCAGGGCTTCAAGTGGTGGAACCTGGGTAGCGCCACGGCGGTTGCCTTTATCCTGTTCCTGCTGATGTTCGGCGTGACCATGCTGCAAATGCGCGTGGCCGGCCGCGGGCTGGAAGAATGAGCGCGCGCGGCGGGACCATGCCTAGGGGCGTGTGGGTCAATGCGCTGCTGGTCCTGTGCGCGCTGCTGGCCATGTTTCCGCTGCTGTGGATGACGTCCGTGTCGTTCATGGCGCACGGCGAAGCGAGCCACTTTCCGCCGCCGCTGCTGCCGCGCCAGGCCACGCTGGCCAATTACCTGGAGCTGTTCGCGCAGGCCGGTATCGGGCGCTATTTTTTGAACAGCCTGTTGCTGGCGGTGGCCGCGACCCTGCTGTCGCTGGCGTTCAACGTGGGCGCGGGCTACGCGTTTGCCAAGCTGCGCTTCGCGGGGCGCGACCGCATCTTCAAGCTGCTGCTTGGGGCCCTGGTGATTCCGGGGCAGGTGGCGATGCTGCCGCTCTTTTTGATCATGAAGCAAATGGGGCTGGTCAATACCTACATCGGCGTGCTGGTGCCGGCGGCGGCCAGCATCTTCGGGATCTTTTTGGTGCGCCAGTATGCGTTGACCATTCCCGATGCCTTGCTGGAGGCGGCGCGGCTCGATGGCGCCAGCGAGTTCCGCATCTTCCGCTCGATCGTGCTGCCGCTGCTGGCGCCGATCCTGGTGACGCTGGCGATCTTCAGCTTCTTGGGGAGCTGGAACGACTTCATGTGGCCCTTGATCGTCCTCACCGACAAGGACCTGTATACGCTGCCGGTGGCGCTGGCGTCGCTCTCGCGCGAGCACGTGCAGGATAACGAGATGATGATGGCCGGCTCGGTGCTCACCATCCTGCCGGTGCTGCTGCTGTTCCTGGTGTTGCAGCGCTATTACATCCAGGGCCTGCTGGTGGGAAGCGTGAAGGGATGAGGAAGCCGTGGCCGCTGCTGTTATGCGCCATGATCAGCGCGCAGGCGCAGGAACGCATCCTCGACGACTTCGAACAGCCCCTCGCGTGGAAGGCGGTAGTGTCGGACGGGGTCACCGCCAGCGCGTCGGGCGCGCCCGGCGTGCAGGGGCAGGGCATGCGCTTCGACTTCGACTTCGGCAGCGCCGCCGGCTACGCTAGCGCGCGGCGCGCACTGCCGCTCGACTTCGACGGCGACTATGCCATCTCGTTCTGGATGCGCGCTGACGCTCCGCTCAACAATTTTGAAATGAAACTGGTCGACGCCAGCGGCGACAACGTCTGGTGGGTCAACCGGCCCAACTTCGCCATCTCGCGCGAGTGGCAGAAGGTCACTTTCAAGAAGCGCCATATCGATTTTGCCTGGGGGCCGGCCAAGGACCGCACCTTGCGCCGCGCCGAGCAGATGGAACTGGTGGTCAGCGCCGGGCCTGACGGCGGGCGCGGGTCGCTCTGGATCGACGACCTGCGCATGCGCGCCATTGCCCCGGCAGGACCGCTGCCCGAACCCGTCATTTCAACAACACCCGGCGTGGTGACAGTCGATTACGGCGTGCCGCGTGAATTTGGCGGCATCGTGCTGCACTGGGCCGACGGGCTGCACGCCGTCCGCTACGACGTCGCTTTTTCCGATGACGGCAGCACCTGGCGCACCGTGCGCAGGGTACTCGATGGCACGGGCGGCGCCGATCCGCTGTTGCTGGGCGAGTCGGAGGCGCGCTACGTGCGCGTGACGATGCCCGATCTTGCGGCGCACCGGCACTGGCTGGAGCGGATCGAACTCAAGGACCTGGCCTACGGCGCCTCGGCCAACAGCTTTTTCCAGGCGCTCGCGAAGGAAGCGCCGCGCGGCCATTACCCGCGCGGCATGTCGGGACAGCAGAATTACTGGACCGTGCTAGGTGTCGACGGCGGCCGCGAGACAGGGCTGATCTCGGAAGACGGCGCCATCGAAGCGGCGCGTGCGGGCTTTACGATCGAGCCGTTTGTCATTGATAACGGAAAGCTTGCCACGTGGGCCGATGTGACGATTTCACAGTCGCTGCAGGATGGCTATTTACCGATACCGTCGGTCAGCTGGACGGCGCCGCGCTGGCAGTTGCGCACGACCGCGTTCGCGCAAGGTACGCCGGCCACCTCGCAACTGATTGCGCGCTACGACCTGGCCAACACCTCGGATCTTCCCTTGGCCTTGCGGCTGGTGTTGGCGCTGCGCCCCCTGCAAGTCAATCCGCCGATGCAGTTCTTGAATACCCCTCCCGGCGTAAGCCCGATCCGCGCGCTCGCGTGGAATGGCGACAGCTTCGCCGTCGATGGCGTCACCCGTGTCTGGAGCCTTGCCGTCCCCGGCCTGGCTGGCGTGTCCTCCTTCGACCATGCCGCTATTCCGGCGCGCCTTGCGGGCGATGGCTGGAGCGCGCTGCGGCGGGTGGACGACGAAGCCGGTTTCGCCTCCGGCGCGCTGGCGTACGACGTCACGCTGGCGCCGCGAGCGACGGCGGTGTTCGGCCTTGCGCTGCCGTTGAATGGCCAGCCGGGCGCACCGCAACTGGCCGGCGCCACGCCCGGGCATTGGCTCACGGCCATGCAGGATGAAGTCGCCGAACAGTGGCGCGCGCGCCTGAACCGCGTGTCGATCACCGTTCCGGCGGCGGCGCAGCCGCTGGTCGATACCTTGCGTTCGTCGCTGGCGCACATCTTGATGACGCGCGACGGCGCGGCCCTGATGCCGGGCACGCGCTCGTACGCACGCTCGTGGATACGCGATGGCGCCATGATGTCGGAAGCGATGCTGCGGCTCGGGAACGACAACGTCGCGCGCGACTATGCCGGCTGGTTCGCCCGATACCAGTTCGCAAACGGAAAAATCCCCTGCTGCGTGGACCGGCGCGGGTCCGACCCGGTGCCCGAAAACGACAGCCAGGGCGAGTTCATTTTCCTGCTTGCGCAGATGTGGCGCTACACCCACGATCGCGAGCTGGTGACGCGTCTGTGGCCGCGCGTGAAAGCGGCGGCGGCCTACATGGAGCAGCAGCGCCAGTCCGAACGCAGCGCGGCCAATCTCGCGCCGCAGCGGCGCATGCTGTATGGCTTGCTGCCGGCGTCGATCAGCCACGAAGGCTATTCGGCCAAGCCGATGCATTCGAACTGGGACAATTTTTGGGGCCTGCGCGGCTATCGCGACGCCGCCATGCTGGCCACGGTGCTCAACCAGACCGGCGACGCCGCCACCCTGCGCGCACAGGGCGACCAGTTCGAACGCGAACTGCTGGCGTCCCTGCGCCTGAGCGCCAGCACGCACGGTATCGACTACCTTGCCGGGGCGGCGGAACTGGGCGACTTCGATCCCACCTCGACCACGATCGCACTGTCTCCGGGCGGCCTGCAACAGCGCTTGCCGCAAGACCTGCTGCACGGGACGTTCGAGCGGTACTGGCGTGAGGCGGTGGCGCGGCGCGACGGCCGGCGCGAGTGGAACGATTACACGCCGTACGAACTGCGCAACGTGGCCGCTTTCGTGCGGCTCGGATGGCGCGGGCGCGCACACGAACTGCTCGATTTTTTCATGCGCGACCGCCGGCCCGTCGCGTGGAACCAGTGGGCCGAAGTGGTGGGGCGCGACGCGCGCGAGCCCCGCTTCGTGGGCGATATGCCGCACGGCTGGATCTCGTCGGACTACATCCGCTCCGCGCTCGACCTGTTTGCGTACGAGCGTGAGTCCGATCAGTCCTTGATTGTCGCGGACGGCATTCCAGCCGCATGGCTTGACGGCGCCGGTGTCGGCGTGCGGGGTTTACGCACGACGTATGGAACGCTGGACTACGCCATCCGGGCCGAAGCGCGCGGCATCAGCATGACGATCGGCGGTAAGATGAATCGGCCGCCGGGTGGCGTGCTGCTGCGCGTCTTGGACGAGCGTTGGCGCGGCGCGCGCACCACCATCAACGGCAAGCGCGCCTACTGGCGCGGCGGTGAACTGCGCATCGGCGCGCTGCCGGCCACCGTTTTCATCGCAGTCGATCACACCAAGGGAAAACCATGAGCAACGCAATCGAATTTCCCAAGAACTTCCTGTGGGGCGCCTCCACCTCGGCCTACCAGATCGAAGGCTCGCCGCTGGCCGATGGCGCGGGACCGAGCATCTGGCAGCGCTTCGCTCACTCGCCCGGTAATATCCGCGATGGCGACACCGGCGACGTGGCTTGCGACCATTACCGCCGCTCCGCCCAAGACGTGGCGCTGATGCGCGAGATCGGCTTGCAGGCTTACCGCTTCAGCATTTCGTGGAGCCGCGTCATGCCGTCCGGGCGCGGCGCGGTCAACCCCGTGGGGATCGGCTTCTACGATGAGCTGGTGGACCGCCTGCTGGCGCAGGGCATCAAGCCGATGGTCACCTTGTTCCACTGGGACTTGCCGGAAGCGCTGGACAACCAGGGCGGCTGGCTCAATCGCGACATCGCCGACTGGTTTGCCGATTATGCGCGCGTGATGTTCGAGCGGCTCGACGACCGCGTCACCTCGTGGGCCACGCTCAACGAGCCGTGGGTGGTGTCCGACGGCGGTTACCTCAATGGCACCCTGGCGCCGGGGCACCACAACCGCTTCGAGGCGCCCATCGCCGCGCACAATCTGCTGCGCGCCCATGGCGCGGCGGTCAAGGTGTACCGCGAGGTGGGCAAGCACGAGATCGGGCTGGTGGTGAACCTGGAACCGAAGTACCCGGCCAGCGACAGCGCGGCCGATCAGCAAGCGGCCGCGCGCGGCCATGCCTACATGAATGGCCAGTTTCTCGACCCGGTGTTCTTTGGGCGTTATCCGGAAAAGATGAAGGACGTGTACGGCGACGCCTGGCCCGAGTGGCCGGCGGAAGACTTCGAGCTGATTCGCCAGCGGCTCGACTTCATCGGTGTCAATTACTACACGCGCAGCGTCACGCGCGACGAGGCCACCGCCTTGCCGGTGCGCGCGGTGGCGGTGCGCCAGCCGCTGGCCACCTACACCGAGACCGGCTGGGAGGTGTATGCGAGGGGCTTGAGCGACACGCTCGAATGGGTGGCTGCGCGCTACGGCAATCCGCCGCTGTACATCACCGAGAACGGCGCCGCCTTTTTCGATCCGCCGGTGGCCGAAGGAGGGCGGGTGCACGACCCGCTGCGGATCGACTATTACCAGAAGCACCTGCGCGCCATCCACGAAGTAATACAGAAGGGCGTGGACGTGCGCGGCTACTGCGCCTGGTCGCTCGGAGCGTGTCAAACTATTTGAGACCGGTTTTGCAATTAGTTTAGGGAGCATTTTTCAGTCTGAACATCTCCCAGGATTGTCGCTTTTGGCATATTGATGCCGGCTTCGGTCGGCAGTGCCGGTGGC
>NZ_WHJI01000089.1:0-7341 GCF_011682155.1 Massilia sp. CCM 8734 | reverse complement strand
TCATGGTGTGGGCGTTTTGATGTTGTCTTCAGAACCAATATCATGCCAGAAATGGGCGCCCACGCCCCTCCATCATGCCGAGTCCGGCGATCAAATTCACACACGTGACCAGTTTTGCAAGTGCCTCCTCAATCTGGGAAGGATTTCCAAGGCCGCTCTCGAGCCACTGGCAGAGGCGATGCCTGGTGCTGGTGCCGACCATGAATGGAACACCTTCGTGCAGGTTCGCATCGCGGCCCATCCTGCCCTATCACAGGAACAAGCTGATGTGATTCGCTTTGAGCACTTCAGCGGAACCGCATCGATGACCCAGACCTGCCGTGCAGCACTGGTTCGCTATTTCGTCCAGGACGTACATGCGGCGCTCGATCCCTTGCGCCAAATGCCACCAGAGTATCAGCTTGCAGTCGACAACATCGGGGAGGTACGTGCATGGCTCTTTCCGGCATGATTCGCGGGGCCGACCCAAGTACGCCGCCGCTGTTTTCCAGACTCCCGGGACGCCTGTTCGGCCCTCTCGCGAGCCAGAACCGGGAACGGTACTGGTCGATCCTGTGCCGGCTGTACGAAAACCGCTTTGGACCAGAAGCCCCGCTGCCGCCCAGTAAAGGTTACACGTTCCGAGAAATCGTCGCAGACATCGAGGGCGAACTCAACGATCAGGATATATGGGCGGACGATGGCGACGATCCTGAGACGCCTGTCGGTGCGCGAGCCAACATGATTATGACGAGGTTGGTCGAGGCTGGGTGGCTGAAAGTGGACCGGCGGGCCTTGAGCCGGACCGTGTTCATGCGGCCTGTGGTGAGCCATTTCTTGAGCCAGCTAGTCTATTTCGCCGAGCGCGGGCCTGTATTCGTGTCGGGCAAGATCAACGTGATTGAAGCATCCCTCAAGGAGGTGGCGCGCGGTGACAAGCTGGGTGACGTGCTAGGCGAGGTCGCGCAGCAGTCGCGCGATTTGCTTGAGCACATCAGGAACACTGGCAATATCATCCGTGAGCTTATGGAGTCGCTGGACCTTGAGATGACCACGGCGCAGTACGTCAAGTCTTTTTTCGAAAACTACATCGAGCAAGTCTTTATCGGTGACTATCGCGAAATGCGAACCAAAGAGCATCCGCTGTCGCGGCGCCAACAAATCCTGCGGATGGTCGAGAGCATCGATGAATCGAATGCAATCCGCTCGGGCTTAGTCAATTGGTACGCGCAGCACCGCGCTAGCGGCGACTCGCAGCGTGCCGAACGGCTCTATGAGAAGGACATGCAACGTTTGCGCGACCTGATGCGCATCGATGAGTATATTGCACGATTGGATGACGAAATCCGGCGCGCCAACCGCAAGGCTTTCGTTTATCTCGACCATCGACTGCGTTCGGTAAATTTCCTCGATATCAAAATTCGGCTTGCCATTGAACGCGTCATGGCGGCTACGAACGTGCCATGGGATCCCTTTGGGGCGGGTGACATGGTCAGTGCTGTCAAACTTGCCGAGCCGCGCAAGGCGGCTATCAAGCACAACGCGTCAGCGCTGCGCTCGGTAACGTTGTCGCCGCGCGATATCGCCATGAGCCGCATTCTGCAGCGAGCGCGGGCGGCGCGCGCGACTAGCCCCCACAAATTGGCCGCATTCATTCTGGCCAGGCTGGAACGAGCAGATCGTGCCACCCTGGACAGCACCGAGCTTGACCTCAAATCAGCTACCGACATTCGAGCCTATCAGGCACTGTGTACAGCATCGATGGCCTTGGCATCTGAGCACAGGCGCATTCAGCTTGCGGCCCGGGAAATGACACGCGGGTTTTTGGTCACCCCTACAGGCGACGCCGACCAACCCCATCGCTTTATCACCGGACGGCCATTCAGGCTGACCATCAAGCAACGACGAACGGAACAGAAATGAGCAACGCATACTGGGAAACACTAGCAGCACGCTCGAACGGCATGCATGTTCCGGCCGATTTCGAAGCGGCGGCTTACCGAATGGTAACCGAGCAAGTGCTGTATCACGCCGACCGCGCCAGCAAGGCCGCCTACCACCTGGTCGAACGCTACGAGCGGGACATCAGAGATGCGTTGGAACCACTTGGTGTAGACGTGCGAGTCAATCGCCAGTTGCGTTATGTGTATGCTATTCCGCGCCATGGAAAGAGCGGCGGCGCCACGACCCTGCAGACGGTGTTCGCGCTGGTGCTGCGAATGGTTTATGAGGACGGGGCAAAGGTGGGCGACCTCAATGACGACGGCGAGGTCATCTGCGACCTGATCGAACTGGAAGAAAAGTACCGCATCCTCACCGGACGCGAGTTGCCAGCCAAAGGTGAGCTCGACGCGCTCATGCGCAGCATGAAGCGGTGGGGGATTGCCCGTTTGTCCACGGAGCACGATGATATCGGAGACGAAGGTTTGGTTGACCAGCCATACGCAATCGTGATTAGGCCTGCGATTGTCGACATCCTCGGCGAGACGGCTTTGCAGCGGCTCTCCCAATGGCAGGGCGCGAGCATTCCTGCGGCCGACGACGCCGCAGGAGAAGAGCCCGGTCACGATGATGTGACGGAGCAGCCATGAAGCAGCTCGAAAGCGTCAAGCTGGTCCAGTTCTACCTGTACGAACATGAAGATGTCAGGATCGAACGGCACACGGGCATTTTCGGCCCGAATGGAAGCGGTAAGAGTACACTGCTGGATGCGATTCAGGCAGCCGTCATGGGCGGGAACACGAACCTCATTTCGCTCAACGCGCAGGCCGACGAGAAGCACATGACGCGCTCGCTGCGCGCGTATTGTCTCGGACAATATGGCGACACGCCGGAAGATCGCGTGCGCGATGTCGCCACTACCTATATCACCCTCATCTGGCGCGACACCGTCACTGGTGCGCCTGTGACCACTGGCATTTGCATTGAAGCGTCGTCCGACCAGGAAAAGCACCGTATCGTCGGCCGCTATGTGCTGCGCGATATCGAGCTGTCCATGGGCGACCATCTGCAGGTCATCGATGGTAAGCCCCATCCGCGAGAGTGGAGCGTGTTCCGACAGGCCTTGATGGAGCGTGCGCACGTGTCAGGTGACATTCCGGTATTCCCGGATTCCGAAAAATACCTGCGCCAGATGCTTCTCGCACTGCGCGGCTCTGGTGGCCTGCCGTCGGTTGATGCCTTTACACGGGCTCTGCGTTTTGGACTGCGGATGAGCTTTAAGAAAAGCGTCGACGAAATCGTCCGATACGACGTGCTGGAATCTCGCCCTACTAATATCAAGCAGTTCAAGGAAGTGACAGAGTCGTTCCGGCGTCTTTCGGCACTGGTGGCCGAAGTGGAGGCGAAGATCAAAGATGGCGACAACGTCATTGGAGAGTTCGACAAGGCCACTGTCGAAGCTGGCAGATCGGTTACCTGGACGGCACTGGCGGCCGATGCTGGCATGACGCTCGCGAACGAGGCCGCAGAAAAGGCCGCCGTCGATCGCAACAAGAAGGAAGATCTGTTACTTGCGAAAGAAGCGATGCTTGAACAGGCGCGCAGTGGGGTAACGGGCTTGACTGAGAAAATCGGACACCTGCGAGGACTGCGCGATGCGCACGCAGCGCATCAGGACTACGGCATGCTCAGCCGAGAGATCGATGCGGCCAAGCGCAACCACCTTGGCCACGTTACGGAGTTGAGTTCATTGCTAAATTCCGTGCGTGGCATGCTCAGGCGCTCGATGCAATCGGAACACCTGCACGGCTTTGCCGACGAGCTGCGCATAGTCGAGGCCAAGGTTTCGTCGCTGCAGGAGGGCACGTTCCCGGACGGCGCTGCGCTGAAAACCAACCTATCTTCGGCGCTCGACCTGTTGGCCAGGTGCGGTGAGCACCTATTTCCCGTCAACCGGCAGCTGCACAACGATGTGGCTGACCTTGTGCGCCGTATTGCCGCCTTAGGAGATGACCTGTCACGCGCCAGCACCGGCAAAGCGCCGCTTGGTGAGGACGTAAAGGAGCTGTTGCTCCACTTGCGCAATAATGGCCTTAGCCCCGTTCCAGTGTGCGACCTGGTGCGCATCAAGGACCCCGCGTGGCAACCGGTCATCGAAGCCTATCTGGGCAGCAATCGCGAAGCCTTGTTGGTGCGCGAGGGGGAAGAAACGCGTGCCTTCGACATATACCGGCAGACTCGTAACCTCTACGGTGTCAAATTGGCTCGCGAAAGTAGTCAGAACCTGCACTCTACGCCGGCCCCCGGCACTGTCGCGGCGTTAATTGATGGTGACGACCCTGCTGCGTTGGCTTACCTGCGCTCGAAGTTCGGTGACTTGAAGTGCGCCGACACGAACGGGGAAGCCATGTCCGGGGCGCGCACCCTGACCAAGGATGGCATGCTGGTCTCGCGCGGTGAGATCGACAGAATCAGGCCGTACCGCGTGCATGAACTAAAAATTGGCATAGTGGCCAGTGCCCAGATCAGCCATCTACAACGTGAACTCGATAAGCTTGTTGCGAAAAAACTGGTCATGGAAGAGAAACTGAGAACATCGGACTCGCTTGTCAAGGACTTGGTCGGCTTCGGTGGTAAGCAACAGCGCACCGAACAGGCTATGCAGGTCCATGAGCGCGCTCTGCAGCAGGCGATGTCGCAGGCCAGCCTTGAAACAAGGCTGGCGGAGTCGGCATCCGAAGAATATGTGAAGCTCGGCCTCGATCTAGCCGCCGCCGAGCAAGATGTGGACAAAGTGCGCGCTACGGTGGAACGGGTGGCGATCGAGGTCGGCGGGTTAGGTAGGGAAGTGGAGTCGGCGAAACGGCGCGAGATTGCGGCGAATGAAGAAGCGGTTACAGCCGCAACCGGAGCAGGCGTGGCGCGCGGCCAGGATGGCTTCATATCGGAGTTTGCCTCCGATAACTGGGACAAGCTGCTCGAGCGCTTCAGTCAGGAATTTGGCGCGATGCGCGACTACGCCGTCGAACGCGCAACAGCGTGTGGACGCCTGCGTGACGCAGCTGCGCAGCGGGGCTTAAACGCACTGATTTCGTTCATGCATACCCATCGGGAGCAGTTGGGCCGCGAAGTTACAGAGGACTGGGTTCGGGCATACAGTTGGATTCGTGCTCTCGTTGGTCGCCTCAAGAGTACCGACTTGATTGAGCAAAAGGACCGCATGGAGGAAGCGTATCGCGCTTCCCAAGAAACGTTCCGGACCGATGTGGCTATCGCGCTCAACAATAATGTCGAGTGGCTGGAGCAGTCGATGGACCGTCTGAACAAGGCGCTGCGTCAATGCCCTGTATTTTCAAACGGCGAGCGCTATCAGTTCATTCGAAATATCCGCCCCCAGCTTGCGCCGCTGCTCGCCTTTGTGCAGGACGTCGCATCAAACGGGACCGTGGTAGACCTGCTGGGCGGCCCTGGCGAAATCCCACCGGAGTTCAAAGCTCTTCTGGAAGAAAAAGTGGCGCCAGGGGCCGGCGGCGTCAAAAGCCCGTTGGACGACTACCGCGAATTTTTCGAGTTTGAAATTGATATCCTGCGCGAAGACCCTGACACCAAGAAATCGAAGTCGATTGGCAAGCTGAGTAAGCGCCTGGGCAGCGGTTCGGGCGGCGAACACCGCGCCCCGCTGTATGTAATCGCCGGCGCGGCTCTGGCCTCCGCGTACCGGCTCGACGACGGACATAGGGACGGGCTGGGGCTCATTTTGCTCGATGAGGCGTTCAACAAGATGGACATCACCAACATTACCGCGACTATGCGCTACTTGGAAGACCTCGGCCTGCAAGTGGTGTTGGCCAGCCCCGGGGAAAACCTTGGTACGTTGATGGCGTATTTGCACCGCTATTACGAAATATTGCGCGATCCGGTTGGCAATGCTGTCTCGCTCGAGGGGCACAGCGTGTCTGAGGAATCACGCATGGCTTACCGCGATGATCTTCCGGAATTTAATCCGGAACTGGTCGAGGAGGAATTGCGGGTGATTGCGTTGAGCCAGCCGGTTGTGCAAGCTGCGGCGGGTCGCTGATGAATCCGGCGCTCGATGACTTTGCACGCACGTGTCTTGGCAAGCTGCTCGACGCCGGCGAGCGCAATGACGCAGGCGTGCGCAAACGGGCCGCTGCGCTCACTGGTGTGGCACTAACACCCTACCGAACCACTACCTCGCTGCACGCCAAGGAGGCGTTCGAAAACGTCATCCTAGCAGCGGCCGCCGCTGGTGCCATCACGGCCAGTTGGGACGTCGGCTACGCGCCCAGAGACGGGCGCACCGACGGCTTCATTCGCCGTATCGATCTGCTTGAGATTGGCCCGCTGGCGATTTTCTTGCACCGCCAGCTTGCTGGCGACAAGATTGCGCTGGCTGCCGCGTTGCTCTCGCCGCTGCAGGCGCGTTTTCCGATCGTTTCGGCAGTACTGTCGCGCTGGTCGCGCCTGAAAATGGTGCGTGGCCTCAGACCGGATGATGCCGCCGATTGGATCGATGCGGCCAAAGTGTTGAATTACTGCACGACGATGCGGCTGGACGGTCAGATTGCCACGCCGCTTCGAGAGGCCAGCGCCCGGCTTTTCAAGGACAGCAAACGGATCGAAAAATTGGGGGCCGCCCTCGACATGTTGCTGTCGAACGATGTGGATGCCGAAGCCAGGCCGTTAAGCGAAGTGTGCAACGAAATTGGCTTGTTTCGCGAGGAGCATCCGGTGCGGCTGGCCGGCAACATTGTTATCGTGCGCCAACGCGTTTCGTCCATCCTAGATAAGCCATATATTGGTCTGCCGGCACCGTCCATAGTTCGTCTCGGCACCGCTCCCCGCTATGTGCTGTCGATCGAAAATCAGACGACTTTCCACAGCGAGGCGCGCCGCCTATGTGACGACAATGTTTTGTTAATCTACACCGCCGGCACGCCTACGCCTGCATGGAGACTGGCCTACCAACGCCTGTTGTCCTCCCTGCAAGCGGGGACTCCGGTATATCACTGGGGCGATGTCGACGAAGGCGGCTTCCGCATTGCGGCGCTCATCGCACGCGAAGCCAAAACTGCCGGACACTTGTTGCAGCCGTGGCGGATGCATCCTGATGATATACCTGTCGCGCTTCGGCGCCCTACGACAGAAGGGGTAGCCAAAAAAATGTGCCATTACGCTGAAGCGGCTGGATGGAGTAGCCTTGGCGAAGCACTGTTAGATGCGAAAATCACGATCGAACAAGAAGTCCTAGGAATCGATTCTTAGCATCCATTTAGCCTGAATGTTTCATGAACTGCCAGTGCGTTGCTGGCTGGACGATACGAAACCTCGTCGGCAGTGTTTTCGATGGTCGCGGGTAATGGATGCCCTACCCGATTGAACGGGGCATCGAATGGAGCA
>NZ_WHJI01000088.1:0-7359 GCF_011682155.1 Massilia sp. CCM 8734 | reverse complement strand
TCATGGTGTGGGCGTTTTGATGTTGTCTTCAGAACCAATATCATGCCAGAAATGGGCGCCCACGCCCCTCCATCATGCCGAGTCCGGCGATCAAATTCACACACGTGACCAGTTTTGCAAGTGCCTCTGATGAAAAACAACTGGCGTCTTAATATTGTAGTTGCATGCTTTTTAATAGCCGGTCAGTCCTATGCGGCGAATGGAGCATCGGCAGTTCCAAAATATAAAGAACTGACTGAGGTTCCAATATTGGTCTTTGGTGATGGAAATGTCGCCGCCAAGATTGTCGGGAAAAACAAAACCAGGTTTCAGTATCTGGACGGAAACTTAAAAACATCTGAACGCGCTGATGGTATTAAGGGCGAATACATTTACCATAGGGATGGACTACTGGACCGCGTTATTTTTTCTAACGGCATAGTTCACACTGCGCACTATGATGACCAAGGGTATTTTTATGGGTTCAATAGTACAAGTGGAAAAGCATTTCAAATTTCGGGCGACATCCTAACAGGCTGGAAAATGCTTGTAATGTCTTCGGATCAGCTGACAGTGCCTAAGCGCCCGGTAAAAATTCAGGGCGGCCACAAAGAAGCCTTGGTGAATTTACTAGTCGCGGCTGATGGATGGGAAGTACAAAAATCGGATGCTGACTCAAATAGTACCAACACTCGTTGTGATAACAACGACGAGGATGCTCAACAACGAGTTGGTGCTAATAAGGCCACCTCTTTACAGGCAGTGGCAGTTGAGAAATCTTCGTCGAAATCAGAAGAAACCCCGGTAACTAACGGCTGTGATCCTGTTGTGGTTATTACAGGACCAGGTGGTGGCGGTGGCGATGCCGGTGGAGGTGGTGGAGGTCCTTTTGCAGGGGGCGGCGCTGACGCTGGTAGCATTCCGAGTGTTCCGGGTGAGTATCCACCTGGAGCTGCCCCAAGTGATAGCGGCGCTCAAGTAGCTTGCACGGCAGCTGCCTATCGAGCATGGCTGCAAATGGATGAGGTCTGCAGGAACGCGCCCTCTATGCGTGATAAAATCGTCTGTGACGAAGTTAAGTTTCGCCTGTACAATGAAGAGCTTGAATATTGTAAAACTTTGAGATAATCTCTAGTTCTATTAGATATTCAATTTAAAGCCTCACCATTTTATTTATAAAAATTGTGAGGCATTTTTACATTTAATAAATTTATTGGTGCTTGTTTAAATTTTTAGGAGAATTTAATGGCTGAGCGTTTCGAAAAAATCGGAAGTATAATTTTTGGGGTTCAACGCTTAAATGGTGCAGTAGTTTCATTAACAAATTGGTTCAGGAAAGAAATCTCCAAAACCGAAAAAAACATTGAAGAAAATTTACAGTCGCAAGAAATTGCAGAAATGTATTTTGCTATAAATAACAATCTACCAAAATCGAAAAAAGATTTTTTTTCAATTTTTGATTTACTTAAATTATTGGATAATGACAATCCGAATCTTGGCAGCAAAAATGAAGATCAAATTGATTCATCTTTAAAGCAGGTAAAAGAACTTCATTTTTTACTTGCCGATGTAATCCAAGATATCGGATTTCCTGAAATCCCACCCGAACTATTGCGGCAACAAGGACACCGTTTGTCGACATAATGTTCGACTTACATGATTTTGTGTCATAAAAATTTTGATGAACGCATAATTCTTCTCTAGACTTCAAACCGCCAGGCGTTCTGACGCGAGGGCGTAATACCGTTTGTTTAACTCACACCCGGTCCAATTCAACCCCGCTTCTTTGGCCGCCAGCAAGAACGTGCCCGATCCGGCAAACAGGTCGACAACGGTTCCCCCTTGAGGGACCAGACGCACAATCTGGCGCCCTACCTCCAACGGTTTTTCGGTCAAGTGGTTTTTCGGGAATGTCAGCTGCGACTGAAAAACGCCAGGCAGGTACACGTCGACCGCCGGCAGGGCGCCCTTGCTGGCCCAAACGATGAATTCCGCCTGTTGCTTGAATCCACCCTTGCGCGGCCGCGCGCGGCCGACCGTCTTGTCCCATACAGCTATGCCGCGCATCGTAAAGCCGGCCGCCTGGATAACGTCCGTCAACGCCGGCAGCTGGCGCCAGTCGATGAAGCACACCACCAGGCCACCGGGTTTCAACGCCCGCTGCGCGCCCGACAGCCAGCCCTGGCACCAGAACAGCCACGAGCGCTGGTCCATGTTGTCGAAGTCGAAGTCCTCGTAGTCCGTCTTGGTCGACGCATTGATGTACTTGACGCCTGTGGGCTTGTCGCGCGCCGACTTGTGCAGCCCGCCGGAACAGTACGGGGGATCGGTCAACAGCATGTCGATGGAGGCGGGCGGCAAGTCGCGCACGAAGTCGACCGCGTCTACCTGGTGGAGTTTGTTCAAATAAGAGGGTACAGCGTCTTTCGGTTTCACAGTTCGGGGTTCCTGGTGGATTAAAAGGCACGCGGCAGTGGCGCCACGCGCGGCGCGGACACAATGCCACCGCCGGCGCCAGGCTGGAATGGGTATCAAAGCGTAGCCGCTGCAGGCACAAACGCCGCCAGGTGCAACGCGCGCGCGAGGGCGGCAAGATGGCGCTATGAACCCAACCGAACTACTCCGCCTCATCCTGAACATGATCCGCAAGGGCACCGTTTCCGCCGTCAACCACCAGGCGGAAACGTGCCGCGTGAAAACCGGCGACCTTGAGACAGACTGGATTCGCTGGCTGGCCTTCGCCGCCGGCACCACGCGCGACTGGAACCCGCCGACAGTGGGGGAAAACGTGCTGCTGCTGTGCCCTGGGGGCGACCCTGCCAGCGGCGTGGCCCTGTGCGGCATCTATGCCGGCAACGCGCCGGCGCCGAGTCACAGCCCGGACACTCACACCAGGGCGTATCCCGATGGCGCCGTGATCGAGTATGACCATGCCAAGCACTCCCTGCTAGCCACCTTGCCCGAGGGCGGCGCCGTGCGCCTGACCGCGCCGGCATCGGTCAACGTCACCACGCCCCTGTTCACCCTGGACGGCAACGGCAAGGTAACGGGCAATGTGGACGTCGACGACAACGTGGGCGTAGCCGGCAACGTGACCGCCAAGGGCCAAGGCAAATTCGCCAGCGCGATTATTGGCAATGGCGCCAGCGGCACCTTTGCGACCGCATCGAAACAAACGGTCACGGTGCGCAGCGGCATCGTGACTTCCATCGTTCAAAACTAAGGGACCACCATGAAGGGCATGAACCGTTCTACCGGCCGATCCATCGGCGGCCTGGAACATCTCTACCAGTCGATCGCCAAGATTCTGTCGACGCCGCGCGGGTCGCGCATCGAGCGCCGAGGGTTCGGGTCCGACCTGTACCAGCTGGTCGACGCACCGAACAACCCGGCCACCCAAGTGCGCATCTACGCCGCAGCCGCCACGGCCTTGATGCAATGGGAACCGCGCTTAAAGGTGACGCGGATCGGGCTGTCGATCGACCCGGCCGCGCCAGGCACGCAAGTCATTGACATCTACGGCACCACCAACATTTCCCGCGAAGCGATCGCCACCAGCGTGACGCTGACATCACAGAGGACCGCATGATTACGACCCCTATCGACCTGGCCCGCTTGCCAGTCCCAACGGTCGTGGAAGTGCTGGACTTTGAAACGATCTATGCAGAGCGCAAGGCGGCCTTGATCGCCCTGTATCCGGCAGACCAGCGGGCCGAAGTGGCCGCTACCCTGGCGTTTGAATCCGAACCCCTGGTCATTAACCTGCAGGAGAACGCCTACCGGGAAATGGTCCTGCGCCAGCGCATCAACGATGCCGCGCGCAGCGTCATGCTGGCCTATGCCCAAAAGTCGGACCTGGATCACCTTGCCGCCCTGTTCGGCGTCAAGCGCCTGGTCCTCGATCCGGGCAACCCCGACGAAGACATCGCGCCGGTCATGGAGAAAGACAGCGATCTACGCAAGCGCGTGCAGCTGGCGCCCGAGGGGTTTTCGGTCGCCGGCCCGGAAGGGGCGTACGTGTCCGCCACCCGCGCCGCCGATCCACGCGTGCTCGATGCGTCGGTGTACAGCCCCAAGCCTGGATCGGTCCTGGTCACGGTGCTGTCGCGCGAAAGCACCGGCGCCGCCAGCGCCGACTTGCTGGCGGCCGTCGAAAAGGCGCTGTACCAGGAAGACGTTCGCCCCCTCACCGACTACGTGGTCGCGCAATCGGCCGAGATCGTGAGCTACCAGGTAGAGGCGAAGCTATTCACCTTTCCCGGCCCGGATTCCTCGATCGTGCTGGCCGAAGCCAGAAAGCGCCTGGACGACTACGTGGCCGAGTGCCACCAGCTGGGCCGCGACGTTGCCATTTCCGGCTTGCACGCGGCCCTGCACGTCGCCGGCGTCGAACGCATCGAGCTGACGCAGCCGCCGGCCAGCATCCAGACCAGCGGCATTCAAGCGCCGTACTGCACATCGAGCATGGTCAAGTACGGCGGCGTTCATGACTAGCCTCTTGCCACCGAATGCCACGCGCCTGGAACGCAACCTGGCGACCGTCAATGCGCGCCTGGGCGACCTGGTGGCGCCATTGGGCGACCTGATGAACCCGGCGACGTGCCCCGCCCCGCTGCTGCCCTGGCTGGCCTCCACGATGTCGGTTGATGGCTGGATAGACGCCTGGACCGAGGAGCAAAAGCGGGCGGTCATCGCCGCGTCGTACCAGGTACACCGCAAGAAGGGCACCCGCGCAGCCCTGCGCGCCGCGCTGGACTCCCTGGGCGTGGTCGGCAAGGTTGTCGAATGGTGGGAAACCATGCCCCAGGGCGCGCCCTACACGTTCCACGTTGACATCGACACCGAAGGCGTGGGCATGGTGGGCGGGTTCCTGTCATCCGTCGAACAGCAGATTGCGGCCGTCAAGCCGGTCCGTAGCCATTTCAGCGTGCGGCTGCTGGCCACCACCAGGTCCAAGGTTTACTTTGGCGCGGCCTGCCAAGACATCGTCGTTACCACCATTTATCCGAAAGCCCCATGAGCA
Organism: Massilia sp. CCM 8734; assembly: GCF_011682155.1. Classification (NCBI taxonomy): domain Bacteria; kingdom Pseudomonadati; phylum Pseudomonadota; class Betaproteobacteria; order Burkholderiales; family Oxalobacteraceae; genus Massilia; species Massilia sp. CCM 8734. The sequence continues at coordinate 2,357 of NZ_WHJI01000088.1, read as the reverse complement.
AATTTTTCAATGTCCCCACGAACGGCGGCCTGGCCGAGCTGGCCGCCGCGCATGCCGCCAAGCAGACGGCCCGATTTACCCATCTCGCCCTGGGCGACGGCGCCGGCGCCGCCACGGACCCGGACGCGGCGCAGGCCGGCCTGGTGCGCGAGGTCTACCGCGCGGAAATCAGCAGCATCACGGTGCACCCGGACCACCCTACCTGGCTTGTTTTCGAGGCTGCTATTCCCGAAAACGTCGGGGGCTGGACCGTGCGCGAAATCGGCCTGATCGGCGGGCGCGCGTCTGGCGGTATGTTGATGGCCGTGGGCAACTACCCGGCCACAGAAAAGCCGCTGCCCGTTGACGGCCAGGGCCGCGCCCTGGTGATCTACATGATTGTGGCCTACGCGAGCGTGGCCGCCGTCGATCTGACCGTATCGCAGTACGCCTATGCGACGGAGCGGTCGGTACTGAACGCGATCGCGGCCCACGAAGCCAAAGCCGACCCGCACCCGATTTATCTGACCAAGGCGGAAGCCGACGCGTTCTACGACCGTATCGGCCTGGCTGCCAGCGCGATCGAACAGGATGCCGCGCGCCTGTCGTCGCACGTCGCGCACGCCGATCCGCACCCCCAATACATGAACAGCAAACGCGCCGCGAACAGCTGGGCCGAACATTTTTTTTATGCAGCAGGACTTTAAGAGGGAGTTTCAATGCCAGTCAAAAGTGGAACATTAGGAGGCGGCAACCTGGCCGCCGGCGCCGAGGTGATGGCGTACGAATGCCAAGCGCCGGCGACCGCGGCCACCGCCACGGTTTCGTTCTGCAACAAAACCGGGGGCAATGTCCGGGTACGCCTGGCGATTGGCCCAGGGCCGGATACCAAGGCACCGGGCACCGTGTTCTTGGAGTACGACGCCCCGATGGAGCCTAACGAACCCCTTGAACGCACCGGCATTGCCGTGTCGGTGGGTCGCAAGATTTTTGTACGTAGTGACAAGGCAGAGGTGGATTACTACATTTCTGGCTATGAGAAGGAGGCAATCTAAATGGGACGTTTTCTACGATCCGCAGTCAAGTCCGTCACAACGGTCCCCCTGGGCGCAGTTGCCGACTTGATGATGCGTTCCGGCGTCAACTACCGGCCGACCGGCACCGCTGTTTCGCGCGCCGCCTTTCCTGAACTGGCGGCCGAGTTCCCCCCAAGCGGACAAGGCATGTTTGCTGCCGTGATGAATGCCGCTGTCGGTGGCACTTGGGCATCGGTCACGTATGGCAACGGCCTGTTTGTGGCCGTGGGCGAAAACTCCACAATCGGCGTTTCCCAGGATGGCCTGAGCTGGACTGTGATTATGTACGGGGAAACCGGCAGGCATTACACCGACGTGATCTGGGCGGGCGGCCAGTTTATTGCTGTGGCCGGCACGGACAGATGCGTCACCAGTCCAGACGGCTACACCTGGACCCTGCGAATGATGCCGGCCGCGCCAGCTGGAACGACCTACCGATCCATTGCGTACGGCGCCGGACTCTATGTGGCCTTTCACGGCAGCAACACAACCGCGTCCAGCTCATACGCCACTAGCCCGGATGGCATCAACTGGACCGCGCGGTCGTTGCCGGTAGGCGTCTGCTGGCGAATCGTGCGCTTCGCTCAAGGCATGTTCGTTGCGATGGCAACGACCAATACCGCCAACTACGTGACCAGCACCGACGGCCTCACCTGGACTGCACGCGGCCTGCACATTGCCGGCTACTGGGAAAGCCTGTGCTATGGCAACGGCGTGTGGGTGGCAATGTCGGGCGGCCTGGCCGGGGTAAACACGCAGCTCGCTATAACCAGTCACAACGGCATCAACTGGACGACGCGGACATTGCCTGTGGTTTCTTCATGGTCGGACGTTTCATACGGCAACGGGCACTTCATTGCCGTCAGTAGTCAATCCACGGCGGGCAGCTCAGTAATGCTCACCAGTTCGGATGGTATCTGGTGGGTCGCGCGCACCGTCCCGATCATGAACTACAAGGCCACCACCTTCGGAAACGGGCTGTTTGTAGCCTTGCAGGGCTACGTGCAGAATGGCGTAGCTGCTGCTGCGGGAATGACCGTCTACTTGGAAGGCGCCACCAGCGATTTTATGTATCTGGGGTGTAAGGTGCAGTGGAACGGAAAACCGGGTTAAGGCTCTAACGACTGGATTGCGCCATGGAGCTAACCGTTCGATAGTGTCTATCCCGATGAGACTGCGCTCACGGAAACAGGCCTGCTTATCACTACATGCCTATTTTTTTGCTTTGGTGCCGCTAGCAAATAACTCAATCTTGCGCGTGGGACCGGAAACAATGAGTAGATCAGCAGGTTGTACGGATGT
>NZ_WHJI01000087.1:0-7490 GCF_011682155.1 Massilia sp. CCM 8734 | reverse complement strand
TCTTTTTCGGGATGCGAGAGAGTCGAGAGGTCGGGAAGAGGGGCAAGTTTTACCATGACCGGCATCATGCCCGGATATCGGAATGTTTACAATTGCGCGTTTACAACGGTCAGGGCTAAACAGTTACCCAATAACTAAGACAACAGGAGACCACCATGAAATTACGTACCTTTGCAAAACTCGCCGCCGCCGCCCTGGTGACATGCGCTTTCGGCGCCGCCCACGCGGCCGATCCGGTCAAGATCGGCTTCCTGGTCAAGCAGGCCGAGGAACCGTGGTTTCAGGATGAATGGCGTTTCGCCGAGCAGGCCGCCAAGGACAAGGGCTTCACCCTGATCAAGATCGGCATTCCGAACGGCGAAAAAATGATCGCCGCGATCGACAACCTGGCCGCCCAAAAAGCCCAGGGCTTCGTCATCTGCGCACCCGACGTCAAGCTGGGCAAGGCGGTCGAACGCGCCGCCAAGCGCAATAACATGAAAGTCATCTCGGTCGACGACCGCCTGCTGGACGGCGCCGGCAAGCCGCTGGCGTCGGTGCCGCACATGGGTATTTCGGGCTACGACATCGGCAAGCAAGTGGGCGCCGGTCTGGTTGCCGAAATCAAGGCGCGCGGCTGGAACCCGGCCGAAGTCGGCGTCCTGCGGGTGGCCTACGACCAGCTGCCGACGGCCAAGGAGCGCACCATGGGCGCGGTCGACGCGCTCAAGGCGGCCGGCGTACCGGCGGCCAACGTGATCGACGCCACGCAAGCGAAGACCGATACCGAGTCGGCCTTCAACGCCGCCAACATCGCCTACACCAAGCAGCCGCGTTTCAAGAAGTGGGTCGCGGTGGCCCTGAACGACGAATCGGTGATGGGCGCGGTGCGCGCCGCCGAAGGACGCGGCATGCGCGCCGACGCCATGATCGGCATCGGCATCGGCGGCAGCAAGACGGCGCAGAACGAATTCGCCAAGCCGCAGCCGACCGGTTTCTTCGGCACCGTGATGATCAGCCCGAAACGCCACGGTTACGAAACCGCCGCCAACCTGTACGACTGGATCGCGACCAACAAGGTCCCGGCGGCGGAAACGCTCACCGCCGGCATGCTGATGACGCGCGCCAATGCCGACAAGGTGCGCGCCGAGATGGGACAGTGATCGACGATGTCCGCCTATCTCCAGTTTGACCAGGTCTCGAAGCACTTCCCCGGCGTGATCGCGCTCGGGGGCGTGAGCTTCGAGGCCCATGCCGGAACCGTGCATGGCCTGCTGGGCGAAAACGGCGCCGGCAAGTCGACCCTGCTCAAGATCCTGGGCGGGCAGTACCGCCCGGACGGCGGGCGCTTGCTGCTCGACGGGCGCGAAGTGCGCTTCGGTTCGGCCAGCGACGCCATCGCCGCCGGCGTGTCGATCATCCACCAGGAACTGCAGTACGTTCCCGAGTTGACGGTGGCCGAGAACGTCCTGCTCGGCCGGATGCCGACCCGCATGGGTTTTCTCGACAAGGGCGCCGCCAACAAACTGGTGTCGGAGCGGCTGGCGAAAATCGGCGTCGACCTCGACCCGAATGCGCGCCTGGCCGACCTGTCGATCGCGCAGCGCCAGATGGTCGAAATCTGCAAGGCCGTGATGCAGGACGCCCAGGTCATCGCCTTCGATGAGCCCACCAGCAGCCTGTCGCACCGCGAAACGGAGATCCTGTTTCGCCTGGTGCGCGACCTGCGCGCCGAAGGGCGCACCCTGATCTACATTTCGCACCGGCTGGAAGAACTGTACGCGCTGTGCGACGCCTGCACCATCTTCCGCGACGGGCGCAAGGTCGCCACCCACCCGGTCATGGCCGACGTGCCGCGCGGGCGCCTGATCAGCGACATGGTCGGGCGTGAACTGAGCGACATCTACGGCTACCGCGAACGGGAGTTGGGCGCCGAGCGCTTGGTGGTGCGCGGCATGGCCGATGGCTGCGACTTTTCCGTGCGCGCCGGCGAGGTGCTCGGTTTCTTCGGCCTGGTCGGCGCCGGGCGCAGCGAATTGATGCGCCAGATGTACGGCGCCGACAAGCGCTTGCCCGGCACCGTGGTGCTCGACGGCGTGGCGGTGCCGATGGGCGGCCCGTCGGCGGCGATTGCCGCCGGCATCGTCCTGTGTCCGGAAGACCGCAAGGAGCAGGGCATCCTGGCCCAGTCCTCGGTGGCCGAGAACATCAACATCAGCTGCCGCCGCCATGCGCTGCTGGGCGGGATCTTCCTGCGCCATGCGCGCGAGGCTGCGCTGGCCGACGAATTCATCGCCCGCCTGCGCATCAAGACCCCCAGCCGCGAGCAGGAAATCCGCCTGCTCTCGGGCGGCAACCAGCAGAAAGTGATCCTGGCGCGCTGGCTGGCCGAACCGGACCTGAAGGTGCTGGTGCTCGATGAACCGACGCGCGGCATCGATGTGGGCGCCAAGAACGACATCTACCGCATCATCGACGACGTGGCCGCGCGCGGCTGCTGCGTGATCGTCATTTCGAGCGAACTGCCCGAAGTGCTGGGTATCGCCGACCGCGTGGCGGTGATGCGCGACGGCCGCATCGTGGGCGAACTGGCGCGCGCCAGCGCCGACGAACAAGCGGTGCTGCGCCTGGCGCTGCCCGATACGCTGACAGATATCGACAATAAGACGAACGATAACGACAACAACGGCGACAACGCCGATACCACCTCCCGGAGAACCGCATGAGCACCATCCCAGTCACCCACGGCGGCGCCCCGGCGCTGGCCAACCGCCAGCGCGCGCTCCTGATCGAATACAGCATGCCGCTGGCCTACGCGGTGCTGTTCGCCGTGCTGGCGGCCACGGTCGATAACTTCTTCTCGGTCGCCAACGTGGTCGGCCTGATGCTGTCGGTCGCGCAGATCGGCATGGTCGCCTGCACCATGATGCTGTGCCTGGCCTCGCGCGACTTCGACCTGTCGGTCGGCTCCACCATCGCCTTTGCCGGCGTGCTCGGGGCCATGGTCCTGGAACGCACCGGCAGCGTCACCCTGGCCGTTGGCGCGGGCCTGGGCGCCGGCGCATTGATCGGCGCCGGCAACGGCGTGCTCATCGCCTACCTGCGCGTCAATGCGCTGATCGCCACGCTGGCCACCATGCTGATGGTGCGCGGGCTGGCGTTTATCGCCTCGCAAGGGCAGGCGGTCGGGATCAATTCCGACGCGTTTATCGCTTTCGGCGACGCCCAGGTGCTGGGATTGCCGCTGCCGGTGCTGGTGGCGGGCGCCTGCTTCCTGGTGTTCGGGGTGCTGCTCAATCATACGGTCTTCGGACGCAATACCCTGGCCATCGGCGGCAATCCGGAAGCGGCGCGCCTGGCGGGGGTCAAGGTCGAGAAGCTGCGCGTCTGGATCTTCTTGCTGCAAGGGCTGGTCACCGCGCTGGCGGGCCTGATCCTGGCGTCGCGCATCACCAGCGGCCAGCCGAATGCGGCGCAGGGGTTCGAGCTCGATGTGATTTCGGCCTGCGTGCTGGGGGGCGTGTCGCTGCAGGGCGGCAAGGCGCGCATTTTCGGGGTGCTGATCGGGGTGCTGATCATGGGGACCGTGGAAAATGTGATGAATCTGCTCAATGTCGATTCCTTCTACCAGTACCTGGTGCGCGGCTCGATTTTGCTGGCGGCGGTGCTGCTCGACCAGTTGAAGACGCGCGGCGAACGGCGGACGTAACATGCGGTGCGGAGGGCGGCGGCGTGCGCAAGCGCTGAGATAGGAGGTCATACATGTTGACGTTTTGGCCACTGCGCATATATCATCGACATCCCCGACCCCGACAGCCATCCATGCCCGATCCACGCTCCGACCGATTTGTCCGCTCGCACCTCAAAACCCGCCATCTGGTGTTGCTGGTGGAGCTTGGCCGGCACGGCTCCATCATGCATGCGGCCCAGGCCGCGAACCTGACCCAGCCCGCCGCCTCCAAGCTGCTCGGCGAACTTGAACACGCGCTCGGCGTGCAGTTGTTCGAGCGCCTGCCGCGCGGCGTGGCGCCGACCTGGTACGGCCAGGTGCTGATCCGCCGCGCCGGCGCCGCCCTGGCCGAAATGGACGCCGCCCACCAGGAAGTCATGGAACTGCTCTCCGGCCTGCGCGGCCGGGTCGACGTGGGCACCGTTCTCACGCCGTCCACCCGCATGGTGCCGGAGGCGGTCAACCTGCTCAAGGCGCGCCACGCGCGCGTGCATGTGTCGATCAGCGTCGATACCAGCAAGATCCTGGTGCAGCGCCTGCGCGCCGGCGAGCTCGACCTGGTGGTCGGGCGCATTCTCGACACCGGGGCCGCCGCCGAACTGCACTTCGAACCGGTCACCGACGAACCGCACAGCCTGATCGCGCGCGCCGGCCATCCCTTGGCCGGGCGCACCGGCCTCACGCTGGACGAACTGGCGCGCCAGGGCTGGATTTTGCCGCCCAACGGCAGCATTTTGCGCGACCGTCTGACCGCCTTGTTCCTCGCGCGCGGCCTCGAGCCGCCGGCCGAAACGGTCGAAACGCTGGCCCTGCCGGTCATCGCGCACCTGCTCACCGGCAGCGACATGGTGGTGGCGCTGCCGCTGGAACTGGTGCAGCCTTACCTGCAAACGGGCCTGTTGACCGTGCTGCCGTTCGACCTGGGCATCCGCATGGACATGTACGGCATCATCACGCGCCGTCACCACCAGCTCTCGCCGGGGGCCGAGAGCATGCTGGCCACGATGCGCGAAGTGGCGGCGCTGCGCTATCCGAAAGCGAACTCATCTATATGATTCCGGCATGCCAATTCTTAAATAAGCAATTGGAATCAACTCCCAGGACCCGGTAGCATCGTCATCATGCGCCCGAGGGCGCGCTGTTGAAACTTCGGCGGCGTTTTGGTGTCGATAAGCTGACCAATCAAACAATCGCCCGCAGCGGCGCGGACAATCCGCACGAGCGGGGAACGGCCGACGCCGGATGGCGCCCGCGCCCCGGCTGGTCGTACCTATCATGAGGGGAAGCATGCACACGCAATTACTTGGAATCGACTGGGGAACCAGCAACCGCCGGGCCTACCTGGTCCGGCGCGACGGCAAGTGCCTCGCCCGCCATGCCGACGACCAGGGCATGCTCGCTGTCGGCGGCGACTTCGCCGGCGCGCTGGCAAGCCTGCGCGAACGGATGGGCGTGGCGCCCGACGTCGCGGTCGTGATGTCGGGCATGGTCGGCTCGGCCAGCGGCTGGCAGGAAGTGCCCTATCTCAACACCAAAGTCCCGCTGACCGGCCTGCCGGCCCACCTGGCGAGCGTGACAGGCCACCCCGGCTGCTTCATCGTGCCCGGCTACTGCACCCGCGACGGCGCGGTGGACGTGATGCGCGGCGAAGAGACGCAACTGCTCGGCGCGGTCGGGCGCGGCCTGCTCGATGGCTGGGTGGTGCTGCCCGGAACCCACAGCAAGTGGGTCTACTTGCGCGCCGGCAAGGTCGACCAGCTGGTGACCTACATGACCGGCGAACTGTTCTCGATGCTGGCCGCCGGCGGCACCCTGGCCGCGCTGATGGCGGGCGGGCTTGACGACGACAGCGCCTTTGCCGCCGGCCTGCAGGAAGCGCGGCGCGCGCGAGCGCTGTCGAACGCGCTGTTCGGCGTGCGCGCGCGCGTGGTGTCGAAAACGATGGCGGCGACGCAGGCGCGTTCGTTCGTGAGCGGCCTGCTGATCGGCGCCGAATTCGTGGCCGCGCAGGGCCACGCCGACGGCGCCATCGACATCATCGGCTCGCCGCTGCTCGCCGCGCACTACGAGCGCGCGGCCGCGCACTTCGGCATGCCGGCGCGCGCGCACGACCCCGACGACGTTTACCTGGCCGCGCTGGCCTATTTTTTCGAAAGCGTTTAGTGATGGACACGACTATCATGGATACCACTCAATTCAAGCCGTCCCTGGTCGCCATCTTGCGCGGCCTGCAAGAAAACGAGGCCGAAGCGGCCGGGGCGGCCTTGTTCGGGGCCGGCTTTCGCCTGCTCGAAGTGCCGCTCAACCGCCCCGGCGCGCTCGCATCGATCGCGCTGCTGGCGCGCATGGCGCCGGCCGGCGCCATCGTCGGCGGCGGCACCATGCTCAGCGTGGCCGACGTGGACGCGGTGCACGCGGCCGGCGGTCGCATGCTGCTCGCACCGAACTGCAACGCGCAAGTGATCGCGCGCGCCGCCGCCCTCGGCATGCTGTGCGCGCCCGGCGTGGCCACGCCGAGCGAAGCGTTCGAGGCGCTCGCCGCCGGCGCCCACGCCCTCAAGATCTTTCCGGCCGAGGTGGTCGGCTACGCCGGCCTGAAAGCGTTCAAGACCGTGCTGCCGGCGGGCACGCCCCTGTGGCCGGTCGGCGGCGTCACGCCGGACACCATGGCCGATTGGGTCGCGGCCGGGGCCACCGGCTTCGGCATCGGCGGGGCCTTGTACTCGCCCGGCACCACGCCCGAGATCCTCAGCTCGCGCGCGCAAGCGTTCGTCGACGCCTGGAACACCACGCAGAAAACGTAAGCGCGACCGTCAACCTCCAGATCAACACCAACAAGCAGGAACCCTCATGGAATTTGCGAACTATCCCAGCCTGGCCGGCAAAGCCGTTTTCGTCACCGGCGGCGGCTCCGGCATCGGGGCCGATATCGTGGCCGCTTTTGCGCGCCAGGGCGCGCGCGTGGCCTTCGCCGATCGCGACATCGCCTCGTCCACCGAACTGGTCGACGGCCTGGCCGGCGCCGTTGCGCACACGCCGTACTTCATCGGCTGCGACCTGTCCGATATCGATGCGCTGCGCGCCAGCGTCAAGGCGGCCGGCGAGAAGCTGGGCGACTTCGATGTGCTGGTCAATAACACCGCCAACGACAAGCGCCACGACTTCTTGCACGTCACGCCGGAGTATTTCGACGCCAAGATGGCGATCAACCTGAAGGTCGCCTTCTTCGCGGCCCAGGCGGTGATCGAAGGCATGCAGCGGCGCGGCGGCGGCGCCATCATCAACCTCGGCTCGACCGGCTGGAAGAACAAGGTGGCCGGCTACCCGGTATACGCCACGGCCAAGTCGGCCGTGAACGGCCTGACGCGCAGCCTGGCGCGCGAATACGGCAAGAGCGGCATCCGCGTCAACACGCTCACGCCGGGCTGGGTGATGACCCCGCGCCAGCTCGACAAATGGGTGGACCCGGCCGGCGAGCGCGCCATGGATGACAAGCAGTGCTTACCAGGGCGCATCGTCGGGGCCGACGTGGCCAGCATGGCGCTGTTTCTCGGCGCGCACGACAGCCGCATGATCACAGCCCAGGAATTCGTGGTCGACGCCGGCTGGACCTGATGCGGTTGACGCCGCGCCGGGACGGTGTTGCCGGCGTGCCTAGCAGCCTGTCGGACTTGGGATCGTCGGCTGCAAAAATACCTGGGACGGTCCCTATTTCGCCGCTTTCTCGGCCAATAGCTCGCTATTGGCACTGCGAAATCGTCAAAATCTGGCCTCGCCCAGC
>NZ_WHJI01000086.1:0-7742 GCF_011682155.1 Massilia sp. CCM 8734 | reverse complement strand
GTTAGATACGATACGAATAGATTTGGACACAAGAACTTGCGTCCTGCTCTGGCGAATAATGTTCGACAAAAATAATCCTCCCGCAGAAATTGATATTATCGCTATACCTCTCGATGAGAACGGAAATTTATCAGACAAGTGGATCTCATAATGCCCGACGATAAAATTTCAAGCAAACCGAAAGCGCAGACTGCCTTGTCCGGGACCACGCGGCACGCGGCAAACGAAACCGCATGGTATGCCATCAGCACCGCGCCGGATTATTGCAAAGTCGGAAAAAGTGTCGTGGGCTTCGATACCTACGCGGTATTGAATAACAAGGCAACCGCGTCGCCTAACGTGAAAGCGCAAACTGGCGCTAAGCCTATCTATCGTGTAGACGACATGGTGAAAGGCGTTCAGGGAAATGCTGGTGCCGGCGTTTGTTCAAACACGTCATTAGACCTCGGCTATCTGAAGTTCGTCAGCGGTCAATATAACCTGCGTGTCAACGGCCGATCTGTCGTCATTGATGGTTCTCGCTGTTTGATTAACTGCAATGCGGCAGGATTTGGAAACGCAGCTGCGGTGGTGCGAACGGAAGTTAAGAACACAAGCTCGAAAGGGGCTGAAGAAAAGTCCATGTTGGGTGGCATGAAGGAGGAAGCCGGACGGGTACTTGATAAGGAATGGTCGGATATCAAGAAGACTGCAGGGACGCTGTGGGATGCCCGGCCATTCAATGGCGACGAGGCGGTATCCGGCGCCGCTCGGTCAAAAATCTCCAGCGGAATCGAATCGACCTTTGAAGGCTTGGCTACCTTGGCCGGCCCTCCGCCTGAGCAGGTACAAGGCGCGTTGATGAGCGGCAATCCTCAAGCGATCGCAGCGGTAACAGAGATGCAGCAGCAGCAGCTTGAAGCCTACAGGGCAATTGCTGGGGAAACAAAGAAGTCGTGGAATGAGGCGGAAGCACGCAACGGCAAATCAGGCGCTACGACGATGGTCCTTATGGTAGGGGCGCTCCAGTTCATAGGCGGCAAAGGCGCCGGACTGATGGCCAGGGTCGGGAAGCGCATTAGTGAGGTAGTCGGCCTTGCAAAAACGCCCCTAGAGGCGGCAGCGCTCCTTGATAAAGAAATTACTTGGGCCAAGGCAGTCGGAAAAAGTGACGCGGAGATTAAAATGTGGAGGGATGCCCGGGACGCGCAGTTGGATATGGCAAGAAAACATGCGGCAGACCCGAAACTGGCAACAGGAGGCGTACATGTGAAAAAAGGGCGTCTAACTCCGAACGTCGAATACGAACTCAACGGATACAAGTACAAGACCGACGCTGAGGGACGCATTAAGTCTGCCGAAGGTGAGCTGCGATTGGAATCAGGGTTTCGGCGTGAAAGTCAGCAAGTGGCTGTGGGCGTGGATGATGGGCGACTTCCGAACGATGCCGGCGGCCATCTGGTTGGAAGGCAATTTGATGGGTACGGGGGCAAGGAAAATCTAGTGCCGATGGGATCAATCAACAAAGGCAATGGCCAGTGGGGGCAGATGGAAACCAACTGGGCTAATCGTCTAAAAGCTGGCGATACCGTACAGGTGAAGATCGATGTGATTTATAATAGCGCAACTGCGAGGCCTGCAGCGTTCGACGTTACTGAGATTATTAATGGCATAAAGAGCCAACGTACTATTCTTAATATTTGAGGAAAAAATGAATTCAGAAATTGAGCGTTTGCAGAGTGCTATCGCGCTAGAGATTTATGAGGTGCGGCCCGAAGGCGAATGGATAGAAGGAACATATCGTGTTATCTGCATTACGACTTTTCTAGAAGGAGCTTGTCTTTTTCGATTAAAAGATGGCACCGAAAAAAGCGGCGATACTAGCTACAGATCATCGCAGCTATTTTTTGATCTGCGCAAAGAGATGGCGAAATTAAACAATAACGGTCACGCGTGGTATGCGGCCTCTTGCACGCTCTCAGACGTTGGGAAATTTAGGTTTGAGTTTAACTATGATCATTTGCCAGCTTTTGAAATCATTCCCGACGCGGAAAGATGGCTTCTTGAGTTTAAAGATTATCCCCGTCCCGAGCTTCAATCGAAAATTCAGGATTGGATCGATGGAAAAGCTGAGCCAGCAGTTATCGTTGAGCGTTTAAAAAAATGGCAGGGTGCAGTCAAGGCGTGAAACGTTTGCCATCTGGAAGGTCGAGATGAACTAACGTATTTGCTTGTGGTCTAACTGACGACCGCAAGAAACAACATGGTGCTCCACATGTATAACCTGCACAATCTGATTGAGTTCTAGCCGACCGCCTGCGTGATCCGACACGTGCAGGCCGCACGACTTCAATCCAGCACACTTATCGAATATTTCACCCTTCCGCGCGATCCTGCGGAAGGGCAGTCTTGAGCCGTACAAGCGGCGGTGACAAATGAAGAGATCGGAGGGGGTAAACATGGCGACGTTGCGTGAACGGATAGCGGAGGAAATTTCGAGATAAATATGTTCAATCAACAAACTTCCATCAGATCAGTTCAATGTCGTGGTCGAAAACGATATGGACCGAACGCGCTTGCTATGGCTCGTCACGCCCGTTGGCCTGGATGTAATCCATTCGTCTCGACCCTTCAAACTGTTACCACCTTAAGGTTCCAGCCGCTGTTCGGTCTAATGTGCGTCTTGCGGTATCAATGAGATGTGAGGTGTGAGCTTTACGTGCTCGACCCAGGCACCGACGTAATCTGGAGTTTCGCTCTCAGTTTTAAAAAGGATTACGATAAGCGCTATTGCCACCATGTCTTGATGCACTCTTGCATTGCGAAATAATTTCTCTCGCGGATGTGACTTCGGCGGCTGTCATCGACTGATAAAGATAGTTGACACGCTCGACACTTTCTAACGTCTTGTTTTGATCTGCTATGGCTATAGCATAAAGATAGGAGCGTTTTAAATCGGGCAGACCGAATCCGCCATTCTCGTAGTGCTTAGTCATAAAAAGAAAGGCCTCTCTTAGTCCGCTTCCCGCCGCTTCTCGACCGACCTGTTCCGCTTCTGCCCTAAGGTTGTCAACTTGCCCCCGTGTTTTTAGGCGATTCACGAACTCAAGCAGCTTTGCCTCAACCAATAGGTTTTCCGCATATGCAAGTTTGAGTTCGGGTGAGCCGTCTTTTGACGCAGCTCTGAGCAATTTCAAAGGTGCGATTCGATATTCCGCGGGGATACTCCGACAAATTTTTGATGAAAAATTATCCACCGTCGCTTCAATCGAAGCTGGGAGCTTGTAGTATTCTGCTGTAGGAGAGCAGTGACTAGCCAAAGAAAACAACGCTATTCTTTGTACACTCGGAGCATCAGGCTCAAGGCTTTGAAATTGGTCATGACTCGCAGATATCTTCTCAAGGTATTGGTTTACTTCCCCCTCGAAACGCAAACGATCTTTCATCGGCGTCACCAAGACTTCAACTTTGTGGCGCTCACATATATCTATGTTCGAGTTGGGCGTATCTACCGCGCTTATATTTTTTACGATGATGGTCGCTGAAGAAGCAACAGCATTGTTTGAAGGAGCCGTTTGAACAGGCCACAGGATATCCTGTGTAAAGTATATGACCAAGAATGCCCCGATAACCAAAAACACGATTTTCATATATTTATTTGGGTTTTGAAATCAATTTTCAGAATGGACTTTGATTAGATGAGTAAGTTCTTGCTTCCGGCCTTTTGTTGGCCATCCGCCAATCCTTTCAACCAATACTCCATCCTTAAAAAAATAGAAAGTGGGAGTCTCCCAGAATGCTATTTTCTTCCAGCTTAAAATGTCCGAAGCCAATGACATAGGGAACTCTGGATGTTGCTGGGTCCATAATTGCATTTGCGAAAGATCGAAACCACGATCAATGCGGGTTAGCCACAATGTCTTCCCCGCCAGCAATTGTCGAAGTTCAGAATCAGCTTCTATATCGGACACGGCGTTTTGGGCAAAATGGCATCGCGGTGCGGACATCACGATCACGAAAAGTCCAGGGGGAAATACGAAAGAAACTTGTCTTATTTCGCCTGTTTTAAAGTCAACATTCCATAATTTATTACCTGAGTTACGCTTGGTTTCGCCGCGAACCATGGGTGGCTTTGCAACGTTGGGGGCGGGATATTTTTCGATAAAATTAGCTGCTTGAGAAAATTGCTCAGTCGAAATGTATGCCTCATACATTTTGACAAAATTGCTATTTTTGTGCTCTCCGAGGCGCACAAGAGCATCGAATGCTTCGCGCATGTGGTTAGCAAATCGAGGATCGCCCGAATAAAATTCAGCTATGTCAGCTGCGTCAAATAATTGTTGCAATGATTCCGATTTCCGTGATCCAAGCAGTTTTCGACGCTGGAACTCAGGCAAGAGATGCAAATAGGCATTCGCTATTTTTTGTGCATTTGCTGTGCTCGACGAGGTCGACATCACCGCGCTGCGCTCAACTGACTCTAACCGATCAAATGCGGAGGGGGTTGGGGCGGCCTGCGCCCCACCGAAGCTAGAAGCCAAACAGATTAGGAGTAGAAAAAAATGTCGCATTGAAATATTACGGCCCGGCATGCCTGGGCCGCAGTTGTCCTTAATTAGCAGGTTTTGAGACAGATATCGCTGCGGCTCGCCTTACAACTTCCAGGAGCAACACAAGTGTACCCCATGTAATCCTGAGGCACACTTGGACCGGTAGGATACGGCGTTGGGGTAGGTGTTGCCCATACCCCACCACTTCCAGCACCTCCCCCCCCAATACCGCCCCCCCCAAAATCACCACCCCAACTACCCTCGCCACCCTCACCCTCGCCACCTAACTCCTTAGGGCACATCAATACCGGTGTTTCGCCGGCAAGCAAGCGTTGATCCTTTTCCGTTTTTACCACTGCCTTTTTAAACAAGGCAGTGTTCGCTTGTGAACCAAACAAAGATAATATTTTTGCAATTTGAGTTGGAGTTAACTCGCTTTCTAGCTCTGCATAACGATAGCCCGTTATCCCTTTCTCATTAAAAGTCAAACTTTCAAGAAATCGCTTACGGGCCGCTTCAGATAGGACTGACAGCAAATTCTCCTGTGGCGGCGTCATCTTCATATAACGCGTTAACTCCGCGGAAGAGGTAATCGTTGCCATATGGGAGGCCAGCGCCGAGGTCTGCATAGCTGATGTAGCGTTGGGCTGGAAAGCTCCACGTCCCTTTTGCAAAAGATCTTCCTCACAGTCAGCCATTGCTGCGGAAGAGCTAAGTATCAATATTGCTGCAATAATTTGTCTCAATTAAATTCTCCAAAAAAGCATAAAATTTCCGGGATTACAGATGTACTGAGCTGCGAACACCGTCGACGAGTGCCACAGCACCGCTTCGCCAGTAACAAGGAGGTGCCACCGATCAAGATGCGGTTACGGCCACTTACACGAATTGAGGCAAATAAAATTTCTACTAGGCGCACAGGTCGCGCGATCACATTCATATCCAACATAATCTGTAGGTGCTGTCGGAGGCGGAGGCGGGGGGGGAGTCCATCCTCCACCGCTCCCACCACCTCCCCCGCCGATACCGCCCCCTCCAAAATCACCACCCTCGCCACCCTCGCCACCCTCGCCACCTAGCTCCTTAGGGCACATCAATACCGGTGTTTCGCCGGCAAGCAGGCGTTGATCCTTCTCCGTTTTTACCACTGCCTTTTTAAACAAGGTAGTGTTCGCCTGTGAACCAAACAAAGATAATATTTTTGCAATTTGAGTTGGAGTTAACTCGCCTTCTAGTTCTGCATAACGATAGCCCGTTATCCCTTTCTCATTAAAAGTCAAACTCTCAAGAAATCGCTTACGTGCCGCTTCAGATAGGACTGACAGCAAATTCTCCTGTGGCGGCGTCATCTTCATATAACGCGTCAACTGCGCGGAAGAGGTAATCGTTGCCATATGGGAGGCCAGCGCTGAGGTCTGCATAGCTGATGTAGCTTTGGGCTGGAAAGCTCCACGTCCCTTTTGCAAAAGATCCTCCTCACAGTCAGCCATTGCTGCGGAGGAGCTAAGTATCAATATTGCTGCAATAATTCGTCTCAATTAAATTCTCCAAAAAGATTACTTATGAGCGCAGCGACTTGCTGCTAATAATACTTCATCAATAGTTTTCCACGCATTCGCAACTTTCTCCTCGCGCACCAGAAAGAAGTCTCGGAGATGCAACTAAACTATGGAATGCCAGCTTGGAAATATTGCCTAAAATGAATGTATAAATATATCACAACTTAGAGAAAAATACACTTATTTGCGGGTTTTGTCGCATTGGTGAAGGTCGGCGGATCGATCAGGTGGACTGCGGCGCCCGAACCGAGAGGAATCGAGATGCTCAACTTCAAAGGTGTACGATTTCCGATCAACATGGTCTTGGTCGGCATCCACTGATACGCCAATTGCCCGCTGAGCTACCGTGCGATTACGTATGAAAGAAGAAGTACTGCCGCGTTGTGAGTGGCATGTGCAATTGCAGAGGCATAAAAACTCTTAGCGATACCTTGTCTCCGAAATTTTACGTATAGGGCTGCTAGTGGAAGTCCGGCCAAAAAGGTTAAAAGCAATTGCCCCCAACCGGCGCCTCCTAAAAAATGGCCTAGACTAAATAGGAGGGCACTAGCAATAATGCATTGTATTTTTGAGCTTGAGATAGTTCTCACTAACTCGACAGGTATGACCTGCCCAAGCAATGTTTCAAACAATGGAGCCCAACATAAAGTCATCACACCAATAAAAATTATTGACTCGGATTTAAATATTTTCGCACCTGCTATGCTGCCAAATGAGCTTTCGTCAAATATGGTTACAAAAGTCCATATTAGCAACATACTAATGGCACATGTAGATAAACCTACAATAATTGACAATTTAATGAGACAACTACTTGACGTCAAAAGAATTTTTTCATTTATCTCAGGAGTCGGCAGATCGTTATTCTTTTCGTAAACGTTCGACATCTTTTATATCTTCAATCAAAAATACCGCAACGTGCCAATCGATAAAACGACATTCGATATCCGTTACTCCGAGGCCGTCCTAGACACCACCTTGAAATTAGCGATTAAAGAGTAGAATTCGTGCGCCTATAATCTTTAAAAGCTCTCTGATTAATTTCTTTGTTTCAAATAATTCCGTTATTTATTGAAATTTAACTGTCGAGGTTATAATATATGTTTTCCATTTCACTACTGACCACAAGATGGGACCTCGAATAACCGTAGCGAGCGACGCAAGTTTGGTTTGAGAAGCGCAGCCCTACGAAGGTACGAAGTGCATCGCAGGGCGAAAATTACGTCGCACAGTAGTTTTTTCGAGGTGTCCAAGAAAATCAGCCGCAATAGGCTGTTCTCTTTCCGGTCGCGTCGCGAAGCCTGTGTCGTCTGTTCCTCCTGGACATGTTGTCGTAAGATTTAAACCGGGGGACCGGCGATGCAGCGATCGGCCCGGCCGGAGTTGACGACGCCAGATCGACGCGTATTTAGTTAATTTTTTTTAAAAGTATCGTTGGTCTCCCTTTTGCATGTCAATGCTATCTGGATAAAGTTCGTATTTTTCTTCTCATATACATTTCCCGTAGTACATATTTATAGTTTTTCTAAAGACCGCTCGAATAGAATTGGCGCTTGGAAATTTAATGGATATGGCGCATGATTTGTTGTTAGCGGGGGATTTTTGATGGATACGATCATTGTTGTCCTGCTGAACGCGTGATTAGCTTCCTAAT
>NZ_WHJI01000085.1:0-7869 GCF_011682155.1 Massilia sp. CCM 8734 | reverse complement strand
GTCCTGAGCAAGCCACGTCCGGTCTGCCGAGAACTGACCACCAACCCGCCAACCTTCAACCGCATACTGCGCCATTCGATGCCCCGTTCAATCGGGTAGGGCATCCATTACCCGCGACCATCGAAAATACTGCCGACGAGGTTTCGTATCGTCCAGCCAGCAACGCACTGGCAGTTCATGAAACATTCAGGCTAGCAACCACCGCCTTGTTTACTGCGCCGCCCTGGCGCCGCCGGCCTGGCGTTGCTGCCATTCCAGCCCCGGACGCGCCACCCGGAATTGCAGCAACTGCCCGTGCTCCACCTCGGTCACATAGGCCGTGCGTCCGTCCGGTCCGCCGAAGCTGATATTGCTCGGCTTCTTGCCGGGCAGGGCGATTTCGGCCAGGGTGCGGCCTTCGGGCGACAGCTTGACCACCGTGCCCTTGCCGATCCGCGTGACGTACAGGTTGCCGTCGACATCGACCCGCATCCCATCGAGCCCGTGATCGGCAAAGCTGGCGATGCGGCGCTTGCCGCCGAGCGTGCCATCGGGCGCGATCGTGAACGCCCACACCACGCGCTGCACGCTTTCATTCACATACAGGGTGCGTCCGTCCGGGCTGACGTCGATGCCGTTGGCGGTGCCGAGCTGGTCGGCCGCGAGCGTCACTTTGCCGTCGCGCCCGATGCGCCACACGCGTCCGCTGTTTTTCTTCCAGTCCGGGTCGCTCGCATAGATGACCCCGGCGGCCGTGATGGCCAGGTCGTTCGGCTGGCTCATGGCGCTCTCGCGCGCGTGGATGGCAATTGCGCCGCTGGCCGGATCGATCCGGTAGATCGTGTGTTCGACGTAATCGGCCACGTACATGGCGCCGTCCGGCCCGAAGCGGATGCCGTTGGCCACGCTGGCGCCGGGCAGGGTCACGAACACCTCGGCCTCGCCGTTCGGCTTGACCTTGCCGATGGTTTGCTGACGCGCAAAATTGACCGCATACACATTACCTGCGGCATCGACGGCAGGTCCTTCCACCCCGAAGGTGAACGACTGGGGCGCCGTCAGGGCGCTGGCCACGTGCAAGCGCTCCAGGGTGGCCGGGGGCGCGCCGGCGGCCAGGGCGGTTCCCGCCTGGCAGGCGGCCAGGGCCAGCGCGCACGCCAGCCTGTTCGAGCTCATCATGAAAACTCCGATCGTGAAATCGCCGGTCATCCGGCCGGCAACTAGTGTACTTGATGATGAGGTAAGCTTCGTGTTTTGATAATGCGCAGCCAGGTGACAAGTTTGAACGGAAAATACACGAAGCCGCTTCTGATCGCGGCGGCCATCGGCGCCATTGGCGCGGGCGGCGCTTGGTACGCGCTGCAACGCGGCGCGCCGCCCTCGGTGGCCGGGGTGGCGGCCATGGTCGGCATCAAACCGCAACCGACCGTGCTGGGCTGGCCGGTGAGCATCGGCGCCGTGGCCGGCAACGGCAGCGCCGGCTTTGCCGATGGCGGCGCGGCGCAGGCGCGCTTTTCCGACCCCTTCGGCATGGTGATCGACCGCGACGGCAACCTGTTCGTGGCCGACGCCGGCGAGAACAACCGCATCCGCAAAATCACGCCCGAGGGAGTGGTGTCCACCCTGGCCGGCGGCAAGGAAGGCTTTGCCGACGGCAGCGGCGCGACGGCCGCGTTCCACACCCCGTCCGGCATGGCCATCGACGGCGCCGGCAACCTGTATGTCGCCGATACTGGCAACAACGCGATCCGCAAAATCACCCCGCAAGGCGTGGTCAGCACGCTCGCCGGCGGCGGCGTGGCCGGCTACCTGGACGGCAAGGCGGACGTCGCCATCTTCAACGGGCCGGTTGGCGTGGCGGTCGACAAGGCCGGCGTGGTGTACGTGGCCGACACCTACAACGACCGCATCCGCGCGATCGCACCGGACGGCATGGTGACCACGCTTGCCGGCGGCGCGCCCGGCTACGTGGACGGGCCGTTCGCCAGCGCGCAGTTCGACACGCCCACCTCGGTCGTGGTCGACGCCAAAGGCGCGCTGTACGTGGCCGACACCAGCAACGGCGCGGTGCGCAAGCTGACGCCGGACGGGCAGGTCAGCACCCTGGCCAAGGCGCCGGAAGACGCCGAAAAACCGCTGCTGCGGCGCCCGGTCGCGCTGGCGCTCACGCATGACGGCTTTCTGTACGTGGGCGACATCTGGCGCGGGCGCATCCTGCAAGTGACTCCGGACGGCCTCTTGCAGGGCCTGACCGGAATCGGCGTCGACATCGAGGTCGGTGACGACCGGGCGCTGCGCCTGAGCCGCCCCAGTGCCATCGCGCTCGACCGCGCGGGCGGGCTGTATGTCAGCGATGCCGTCAAGCGCACCGTGCACCGGGTCTCGCCACGGCGCGACGGCGCCAGCGCGGTGCTGGCGCCCAAGGCGGCGGCGCCGGTTGCCACGGCCGCGCCGGCCGCTGTGCCGCTTGTCATGCCCGCATCCGGGCCGGCGCCGGCGGCGGCCGGGCGGTTTCCGTGGCCGTTCAAGCCGCAGGACCAGCGCCACGAAGTGGTCGGCACCATCGGCGAAGTACGCGGCAGCTACAACGGCGAAAGCCGCCACCACTTCCACAGCGGCCTCGACGTGCAGGCCGACATGGGCGTGCCGGTGCTGGCGGTGGCCGACGAAAAGGTCAGCAGCCCCGTGCCCAACTGGGCCTTCGGAGAGGTGGGCGAAGGCATGAGCATCGACGGCATGGCCTACATCCACATGCGGGTCGGGCGCACGGGGAAGGATGCGCCGCTCGATCCGGCGCGCTTCATCATGCTCAATAACGAGAAAGGCAAGCCGGAGCGCATGCGCGTGCGGCGCGGCACGCGCTTTCACGTCGGCGACGCGCTGGGCACGGTCAACCGCATGTACCACGTGCACCTGGTGTACCAGCCGGGCGGGGTGGAAGCCAATCCGATGGTGCTGCCGTTTACCGGCTTTTCCGACCAGGTGGCGCCGCGCATCGACAAGATCGAGTTGGTCGACGCGGCCGGCACGGCGCTGGCGCGCAAGCCAGGCAAGCGCGTGATGGTGGCGCGCGGCGCCGGGCCGCTGGGGATCGTGGTCGACGCCTACGACCAGGCCGACGGCAACGCCGCGCGGCGCAAGCTCGGTTTGTACAAGGTGGGTTACCAGGTCTTGCAGGCCGATGGCACGCCGCTGGCCGGCTTCGGCAAGCCGCTGGTCAATATCGAATTTAACAAGCTGCCGCCGGACCCGGAAAGCGTCAAGCTGGCGTACGCCGACAACAGCGGCATCACCGTGTATGGCAGCGCGACGACGCGCTTCTTGTACGTGGTGACCAACACCGTGCGCGACGGCGTGGCCAAAACCGGCGGCTGGGACCCGGCCGCGCTGGCGCCGGGCGACTACCTGATCCGCATCTTCGCCGCCGACTATGTCGGCAACGAAGCGCAGAGCGGACGCGACCTGCCGATCACGGTGGAATGACGAGGGCAGGCCGGCGTGGCGCGGCCTGCCCCGGCATGCTTTAAGCGTTGACGCTGGCCGGGCGCTGGCGACGGTGCGCGAGAAAGCCCAGCATGGCCATGCCGGTCAGGAACATGGCATAGGTTTCCGGTTCCGGGACGGCGCTGACCAGCTGATCCGTATTGCTGAAGCTGGTGAACGTGCCGGCGGGCGCCATGAACTGCGCCTGCTGGCCGCCATCGCAGCAGCCCTCGAAGCCATAGATGGTCAGGGTATGGTTGCCCGCGCCCAGATTGACTGCCGCGTTGAAGTACTGCGAAGCATTGTTGTACTGGCCGGCCCACCACATATCATGGCTTTTCACGTCGAGCGCCACATCGTTGAGGAACAGCGCGCCGCCGAAGCCGAAATCGACGCCTGCGCGGAACTGCCAGAGGCCGGCGTTCGCTTGCGTGACGCCGAAATTGATGGTCGACTTCAGCGCAAAATTACTGTTCCCGCCGAACAGGCTGGCGTGGCTGATGTTGTTGTACGACTCGACGCTGGTCTTGGTGTAGGCCGCGCCCCGCAGCGAAGCGTTGACGGCGCTCTGGTAGGCGCTGGCGTCGGCCAGCGTGCCTGATGGCGTGGCGGACGCCGATTCGATCGTGATCGTGCTGGCGCAGACACTGCCGGCGACGGTCAGGGCAGCGGCGGCCAATACCCACGAGAGATTCTTTTTCATATAGTTTCCTGGACGAGGACCGTGCGCGCAACGGCGGCGCGGTCGGGATGAAAGAAGTTTTCGCTCCGCACGAGCGTCCAAGGCATGCGATGGACGATCAGTCTGGGTGCTGGCGCTGAATCACGGTGCATCGGAGATGTTCCGGATGCACGAACAGTATCCAAAGAGTAACATGAATTCGCCTCCACCAACTTCCTTCATCAGCGCTGTCCACCTTTTACAACGTCCATTTCCTACCCTGCCGTCAAAACGCCTACAACCGGGGTCTGACCTCTGATTCGCAACAAAAAATGTTTCGAATCAGAGGTCAGACCCCGGTTGTAGGCGGGTTTGGTGCGGGGGTAGGAGTTTTGGTGTCAGGCGTTGGCGAGGTCGAGGCGGGCGTCGCTGCCGCGGCCGTGGTAGCGAGCAGCCGACAGGTCGTCGAAGCGGATCGCCGGGCGCTTGGCCGACATCAGGTCGGCCAGCATCTGTGCCGAGCCGCACGACATGGTCCAGCCCAGGGTGCCGTGCCCGGTGTTGAGGAACAGGTTGCCCAGCGCGGTGCGACCGACGATCGGGGTGCCATCCGGCGTCATCGGGCGCAGTCCGGTCCAGAACGTGGCCCGCGCGCTGTCGCCGGCCCCAGGGAACAGGTCGCCCACCACCATCTCGAGCGTGGCGCGACGGCGTGGGTTGAGCCGGTGGTCGAAGCCGGCAATCTCGGCCATGCCGCCCACCCGGATGCGGTCCTCGAAACGGGTCACGGCAATCTTGTAGCTTTCGTCCAGGATGGTCGAGACCGGCGCCTTGCTGGCATCGGTGATCGGCACGGTGATCGAGTAACCTTTCATCGGGTACACGGGAATGTCGACGATCGATGCCAATAACGCCGTCGAGTGCGCGCCAAGCGCGACCACGTAGGCGTCGCCTTGCACCAGCTCGTCGCCGCACTGCACGCCGCCGATCGCGTTGCCGCTCACCGCCAGGCGGTCGATCGCGACGTTGTAGCGAAAGCGCACGCCCAGCGCTTCGGCCATGCCGGCCAGGCGCGTGGTGAACAGATGGCAGTCGCCGGTCTCGTCATTGGGCAGGCGCAGCGCGCCGACCAGCTTGTCCTTGACCAGCGCCAGCGCCGGTTCGGCCTGGCCCAGCTGGTCGCGCGTGAGCAGCTCGTACGGCACGCCCGAATCGCGCAGCACCTTGATATCTTTTTCCGCGCTGGCAAACTGTTGTTCGGTGCGGAACAGTTGCATGGTGCCTTGCTGCCGGCTTTCATAG
This sequence comes from Massilia sp. CCM 8734, assembly GCF_011682155.1. Lineage (NCBI taxonomy): Bacteria > Pseudomonadati > Pseudomonadota > Betaproteobacteria > Burkholderiales > Oxalobacteraceae > Massilia > Massilia sp. CCM 8734. Next base: position 2,444 of record NZ_WHJI01000085.1, on the reverse strand, counting down.
CTGATGCCGGCTTCTTCGCGCAGGGTCTTGAAGCAGTCGCGACTATACTCGGCCAGGCGCACCATGCGTTCCTTGTTCACCGCGTAGCGGTCGGCGGTGCAGTTGCGCAGCATGTCCCACATCCATTTGAGCTGGAAGGTGGTGCCGTCGGGCGTGATCGAGAGCGGGGCGTGGCGCTGCAGCATCCATTTCATCGCCTTCAGGGGAATCCCGGGCGCGGCCCACGGCGAGGCGTAGCCGGGCGAAATCTGGCCGGCGTTGGCGAAGCTCGTTTCGAGCGCGGGACCGGGCTGGCGGTCGAGCACGGTGACGTCGTGGCCGGCCTTGGCCAGGTAGTAAGCCGTGGTGACGCCGATAACGCCGCTGCCCAAAATGACGACACGCATGGTCTCTCCGGAAGATTAAATGTGGATGCAAGAATTTCCGCTATATTATTGGGTTTCAACCAGGCTTTGTTCACGTATAACTGCACTTATTTAGTGGAATTTCATGCGCATCGTTAAAGAATCGACCCGCAGCCTCGACAAGCTCGACCGCCACATCCTGCGCATCCTGCAACTCGAAGGGCGCATCTCGATGAAGGACCTGGGCGAGCGGGTCGGCTTGTCGGTCACGCCCTGCATCGAGCGCGTCAAGCGCATGGAGCGCGACGGGGTCATCAGCGGGTATTACGCGCGCGTCGATCCGGCCGCGCTGGGGGCGAAGTTGCTGGTGTTCGTGGAAATTACCCTGAACCAGAAGTCGGCCTCGGCCTTCGAACAGTTCCGGCGCGAGGTGCTGCGCATTCCCGAGGTGCAGGAATGCCATCTGGTGTCGGGCGACTTCGATTACCTGATCAAGGCGCGCATTCACGAGATGGCCGAGTACCGCAAGCTGCTCGGCGACATGCTGCTGCAGTTGCCCGGCGCGGCGCAGTCGAAAAGCTATGTGGTGATGGAGGAGATCAAGGAGACCCTGGTGCTGTCGACCGAGGCGCTCCTCTCGCAGGGCTGATGCGGCCTTAACGCAAGCTCTGGAAGCGCCCGGCTTCGAAGTCGGCAATGGCGGCCTCGATTTCCTCGCGCGTGTTCATCACGAACGGTCCGTGCGACACCAGCGGCTCGTTCAGCGGCGTGGCGTGGCCGAAGATCAGCAGCGCATCGGTCTCGGCGGCAATCGTCAGGGCGACGCCTTCCTCGCTCAGTTCGGCCAGGTGGAAGGCGTCGGCGCGGTCGCCGTTCACTTCCACGGCGCCGCGCACCACATACAGGAACACATTGCGCGCGCGCAGGTCCGGCACGTGCAACTGGCCGCCGGCGCGCATCGCAACAGTGCTCATGAACACACCGGTCAGCGATTGCAGCGGGCCTTCGCTGCCATCCCATGCGCCGGCGATCAGGTGCAGGTCGACCTTGCCGCCATCGAGTTGCAGCGTCGGAATATCGCCGCGCTGCAGCCCGGTGTAGGCCGGCGCCGTCATCTTCAGGCGTCCCGGCAGGTTGATCCATAGTTGCAGGATTTCGAGCTGGCCGCCCTGTTCGCGAAACGCCGGCGGCGATACTTCGGCATGCACGATGCCGCTGCCGGCCGTCATCCATTGCACGCCGCCGGCGCCGATGACGCTCTCGTGCCCGGCGCTATCCTTGTGCATCAGGGCGCCGTCGATGATGAAGGTCACGGTGTCGAAGCCGCGGTGCGGATGCGGCCCGAACGGCAAGCCACGGTTGCCCGGCGGGTAGTGCTGCGGACCATGGTGATTGAGAAACAGGAAGGGATCGATCTGCTCGACATACGGTCCCGGCAGCGGGCGCTGGGTCATCAGCTCGCCAATGTCGTCGCGCTGCGCGGGATGCAGGCGCTTGATGCTCTTTTCGCTCATGGGCGAACTCCTTGGATGGGTGGACTCGTCCATCACCATACCCGAAGCGCGGCGCGCGCGTCGGCCTGCACGATCGCGCAAACTTTATGCCCCGCTGTGCTGTCCTAGAGGGACGCCACCGCTCTGGTGGAGACCACAAGGAGGCAGTAATGGCAACAATGAACGCACCCGCAAACGAACGCCGCCACATTCCCGAACGGCGCAATTCCGGCAGCATCTTGCACGCAACGCATTTTTCAGCCCTCGACTGGGTCGCGATGGTGCTGATGATTGTCGGCGGTATCAACTGGGGCCTGGTCGGGGCCTTCGAGCTCGATCTGGTGGCCGCGCTGTTCGGCGAGCGCAGCACCTGGTCGCGCCTGGTGTATGTGGTTGTCGGCATCGCGTCGCTGTATGGTATTTACGTGCTGAGCAAAATGGCCGCGCGCAGCCGCTAGCCTGAATTTTGCATAAAAAAGAGCAAGAATGCCGTAAGTGATTGATAAAATGTGAGTTATCCCTAAAACACAATTTCAACACGAACGCACCTTGCCCGGCATGAATTCTACCTCAGAGCAGCTACGTTTTGCATCGATTCCAGCCCACA
>NZ_WHJI01000084.1:0-8222 GCF_011682155.1 Massilia sp. CCM 8734 | reverse complement strand
CCCGCGTGACCTGCGGTGGCTTGCAGTATTTCAGCGGGTCGCCTGGCAGATCGGAGGACCAGCATCCGTCGCCAGTATGGAAAAACGGCACCACGCGGCGCTCACGCAGCGCGGCCGACAGCTCCGCTGGCGCACCCTCCTCTGCAGCGATATCGGCGTGCCATTCAAGGCTTCTGGCGTTCATCATCGGGACGAGCGTGGGCGCTCCTTCGGCGTCAAAGAACAGAAAGCCGTGGGGATTGGTAAAAAGATAGTATTCAACGAATCCGTAGCGATCACACAGGCCCTGGACCATGGCGGCCGCAGCCGGGTCGCGCAAAAATCCAAACTCGTGGGCGCCCAGCTGACCGGCCTGGCTGCGTGATTGATCGAGGAAGTAGGTGTTCTGCAGAGCGTCGATGGCCGCCTCCAGCTGGTCGAGGGCGTCGGGCTCCTGCTTCCGGATAAACCGATGAATGAGGCCACGATTAAAGGCCGCCACGGCAAAGCTCGCGTCGGCGCGAGCAGTGAACATGATTTTCTTGCAGGGCAGATCGGCGGCCGCCTCGCAAAACTCCAGCCCATCCATGTCCGGCATCGCGTAATCGATCACCACGACGGTGGGCAGCGAAAAACGCTGGGGATCGCCGACAAAGTGATAGATCCGCTCCAGGTCGCTTTCGGCGGTCGTGCCCCCTTCACCGCACTCATCTTCAAAGCCCAACAGTTGGGGTCCACTTGGGTCCACCCTGCTGAAAATGTCCGACACCCAGTCGAGTGCCGCGCGAGCCCGGTTGAAGGTGGTCTTTGCCAGGCTTTGTTCGAGGTGGAAATCCAGTACGGCCAGTGAAGAACGATCATCATCAATCACAACCGTCATTGTCGGGTGACGGTAAAGCGGCAACTGGACTGGCATGCATGTCTCCTCGGGCGGCCTTTCAGTATATAGCGGAATGAAGTTACAAAAAAGGCCAATGTTGAATAAAAGCATTTATCACCAATTCTCACATTTTTTTGTGAAATAAAAAATTACAACAAGTTCGTTAAATTGCAATATTATGTTGTAGTTGCTGGCGACGTGCCGGCACCATTTTCCCAAAGCGCACCCCAGGAGCCTATGAAAGAAACTAACACCAATCGCACACCGGATTTCTTCCTGCTGCCGTGTGCCCAGCCGATGGAACCATCCGTGAAACGTCATTACATCGCGGCACTGGTCGTGCTCGTCTGCGCAGTCGTGTTTCTCAACGTCGCGCACTCCTCGCCCGCCCCTCTCGGCTGCCGCGCCGAGCTGTCCCAGTAAGGCCCCATATGTCGACTATCTATCGGGGGTGTCCAAAAAGTGTTCCAGGATGAAATCGATCCACTATGGGGATGCATTGAACAATTATTGAAGGAACACGACATCTGCACCATCGCCGCGTTCGTCATCCCGCTTACGCCGAACACGGGCACTGTTGTCCTGTACGCGACGCCGAACAAGGACGGCACCATGCCGGCATCGCTGATGGCGGCCTATAAAGCCATCGATCCGACAGCCGTTATTACGCCATTTCCCTCTGACGACACGCCAGCGTAAAGGCTTTGTCCGCACGAATCGCCACACACGTCGCCACGCTGAACCTGGCCCTCCGACCGTGGCCCGCCCTACCAAACCGCGCATATGAAAACTACACCCGCATGCCGCCACGCCGCCCATTGCGTGGCGTGCGCGAATTTTCCTGATGGCGCACAGATCCTGCGCGAGCTGCTTGCCATCGTCGGCAATGACCGCCCTCACCCTGGGCGGCTACCGCAAGGATCTCGGCACCACCATCGCCAACTATCTCGACCTTCTCGACCTTTACACATCACGACATGAACGACTTGATCACGCGACTGCGCCTCGCCAATGACCCGACCGCCGACGCGGCCGCCAACCACATCGCCGCCCTAAGTGAACGCGTCGCGATCCAACAGACCGTAATGGACCGCGCAGCCAGCATTCTGGTCGAGGCAATTGCCTCAACGGACGGCATCAATGAAGCACAGGCCGAGGCATGTGTCGGCAGCATTCGCGGCCAGCTGGCCGAGGTTGGCCAAACCACCGCTGAAGAGCACCTCGAAAACTTGTGCGCGCGCATCGGCGCCGCAGCAGGCATCGCGCCGCACATCGAATTCAACCCTCTTGCGGTACTGGACCACATGCGCATCGTGCTGCATGCCCAACAGCGCAACGCCGACCGACTTAGCTGGGCAGTGTCGGTGCTTTGGAAGCCGGCCGACCCCGGCCGCAATCCAACCATGGTGGTGCGTACGAAAGGCACCCGCGCTGTCTTGCGCACCTTTGCGCCAGGCGCCACTTGGCTCGATGCTTTGGATGAGATTCTCGACGAATAACCGACCCGCCGAGCCGGCAGTGCCTGCTCGAAATAAGCGCGGGCACTGCCACAGGGGTGTCGTCCATCGACATTCCCGACTTGGTCAACACCGATTAAGAAAGCTAGTATTGTTTCTTGTGCTCTAGATCTTTTAGGAAAGACTAGACCCCCCTATTGAACCCCATCCTAATTTTTCGGAAAATTGTTTGCAATTAGGCTTGCAGCCGAATATTATGCTCATACCCTCGAAATTAGAAAGCCCACAATGGTTGCTGAAAATGTACTGCGCCCTTTCCATGGTGTTCGCCTCAAGCTTGCCAAGGAATTCATTGGTTTCACTGGGGCAGACAAGAAATTTCGTGAACTAGCGAAGGAAGTGGCAGGCGACAGCTCGCCCGCTTCTGCGGGGGGAGCGCACAAAACGTACCATGCGACAGAGATTAGACGCATTCGGCAAAAGCTATTGCCCGGCCTAATTGCCGAGGCATGTAGAGAATTGCCTCCAGTAGTCAACTTTCGCATGTCCAAAGGTGGAACAGGTAAAACAACCATCAGCTCGAACACCGCGACGTGCTTCGCGCAGTTTGGCTATAAAACCTTGGTAATCGATGGAGATCCACAAGGCTCCTTAAGCAAGCAACTCGGTTTCGATATTAATCTTCCGCTTACTCATATAGGTACGCTATTAGAGCGCGCTTCCAGAAACCAGCCGACCAAGATTCGCGATGCTGTCGTGCCCGTTTACTCCGGTGGAATGCTCGATCTCATCCCGGCTGATATTACGCTCGCCAACGATTCGTGGATGATTTCCGCCATGGGTCGCGAGACGCTTTTTCAGCGTCTAATGGAACAGGAATCTGATTTTTTCAAGCAGTACGAGGTCATTATCATTGACTCCGCTCCTGGGACTTCCTTGCTCACAACCGTCTTTATGGCAGCGTGCAACATCATCACTGCCGTTGTCATTCCGGAAGCGCAATCGGTACTGGCCTTGGAGGTGCTTGAATCCAACATTCGCGAAATTAATCAATCGATTCGGCGGAACTCGCCGCCCCTGGGGTTGCATATCATCGCTAACCGATACCGCCAGACGTATAAGTCGCACATTGATGCACTAGAGAAATTGGGGAGCAAGTATTCTGCCTACTTAAACGATACCATCGTGCGCGATTTTGCAGGATTTCTGCGGGAAACGGACCTTGATGACTACACGAAGTCAGCGCCCGTGCTCGAAAAGGAACCGAACAGCGTAGGCTCACGCGATATCATTGATGTAACAAAAGCTCTTATCAAGCTGTATAACGTGAAATTAAGCGCTGCTCCGGCCGTTGACGAGGTAGTGGCATGAGTAAGCAACGACAACCTATGAAATTTTCAGGACTTGTTGCGTCTGGGAAAATAACGCCAAAAATTGATTTATCGACAACCCAAGAATACGCAAGCTCGCTTGAAAGTGGTGAGGAGCGCCGATCACGTGAGGCTGCTGTCGCAGCAGAGGCCGCGTCCTCCGCAACCAGCACTATCGGCCGAGAGGCGCTCATCAATGTAGATTTGTTGGATGACAGCCCTTTCCAATACAGGAAAAAATACGATCCAGTAAAAATTGCTGAACTTGCCGGGTCAATGCTTGAGGCTGGCCAACGTACTCCAATTACTGTCCGCATTGTCCAGGCAGGTCGGTATGAGGTCATCAAAGGGCATTCGCGAAAATACGCGGCCAAACATGGCCTCATTCCCCAATTATCGGCGTTAGTGGTTGAGCGAACAGACCGTGAGGCTAAGCTTGACTGCATGCTCGACAATGAAGTTGAAGGGGTGTGTGAGTATGAACATGCTCTGATGTACCGGGATGCCTTAAAGGACGGCTACGCTTCCAATCAATCTCAGGTTGCTCGCCTATTTCGATGCTCACAACCTAAAGTCTCAAATTGCCTGTCGATGCTAGACCTGCCCGAGCCTGTGCTAGAAATGCTCGATGCCGATCCAGGGCTGATCGGAGCCAAAGCAGCGAAGGTTGTAACGGCGATGTGGAAGGAACAGCCGAGCAGTCACCACCTCATTCTCGAAGCCTTAGCGCGAGTCCAAGCTGGAGCGGATCAAGCGACGATTAAAGGGTGGGTAGCCCAAAAACTTGCATCCATCAAGAATACCGAACCCAAGAAGCTTGTGCGCCACTTCATCACTACTACCACTGGGGACGCGCGGTACGTTACGCTGGCCAAAGAACGGGACATTGTGATTCGCCTTGCGGACACATCCTTAGACCGTGATGAGGTTCACCAGAAAGTCGATGATTTTCTGAGAAGACTCGCTACCGAAGGCGGCGCATAATCTAATGAAATCAATGACTTATCCTTTATTACCCGGTAATAATCGTGAGTTTACCTATAAACCAAACCCGGCCCAGAGCCGGGTTTTTCGTTTTTTCCTGAGAGGCTAACTTGATTTAGCACCTTACAAAAAAGAAAACCCAGCTTGCAGGCCGGGCTTTCTTAACAACAGTTAATTAGAACACTACAGATACGGTGAAACCTCAGAACCTTCATCCTATACCCCAGTAGTGTGCTCGTCAAACACTTTGTAGGGCTGCTTGCCTTACAGATAGGATAGATTGTGCCCGCACAAGCTCTTAGTGATATCGCTCGGCCATACTTGCATCTTCCAACGGCTATACAAGCTGCCTTGATGAGGGTTGAAACCCACCCAACCTTCCGACGGTTGACAAAAAGTACCCTTCTGGTCCTCAAAACCTTGGTGTCCAGGGCATCTGCTCAAAACGGCCTTGCCGTCATTCGCGCGCGTTTCGACCGTATGGCGACAGAGGCCAGTGTCAGCTATAAGACCGTGCAACGCGCGGTGCGCATCTTCCGGGATTACGACTGGGTCCTACCAGCAAGTGAGGGACGATCCGAGTACGGGGTGTTTGAGTCACGACGCTACGTCTTCACGCATGCCCTGTGCGATTTAGTGGACTTGCCTACGGTAACGAAGCAGAGGCCAACCTCGACGCAACAGCAGACGGCCCCAGTAGTGCGACAGGAGCATCAGGAACCAACCGCAGCACCGGAGTCGCACGAGCCAGCTGCGCCGCAGGCAGAGCCGGCGCCGGTTCTGCCGCAGCCACAGCCAGAACCTGCCGTAGCGCCCGAGCCGCAGCTTTTAGCCGCGCCGCAAGAACAGCCGGCGGCGGCAGGCTCACAGGAAAAGCCGAGCCCGATGGCGCCCCAAGAGACAGAAATGTCCGATGGTGCTATATACGTTGACCTTAGTTTAAAAAAAGATCTACAGGAGATTTCGATAGAAAATCGGAAGGGCAACCCCCCAACCCTGCCACTAGCCGTCGCCATGATTCCCGCTGAAACGGGCATTTCGCCAACCGGCATCTGCAAGCTGCTCGGCATTGCGAAGCAAGTAGGCCACCAGCTGGAGCACGTCTATGCGATCGCCAAACCTTACCTTGCCAAGATCGGCATCAATTCCGCCCGGGCGTACCGCTACATCCTGGCGATGCTGCACAACGCGAAGAAGGTTGATTATGCTGCCAAAGCAGCCCAGGCCCAGCGCATGAGCGAACCCGATCCGAACGCGGCGTTGAAGGCGATCGCCATGCAATGCCGCTACAAGCGCTACCAGCACATCGGCAAGAACATCGCGGTGCGCTTTTTCGACGGCACCGCCGAGGTGCGCATAGATGGCCACGTCGAGTTGTACGGCGGCGCAAAAATGGTCGGGCTCTACAAAGGGGTCGCAAACGGCAATTTGCGCGAAGTGATCGAGTGATGAGCAGGGGTTATTTTTGCCTGGGCAGGTCGATGCGCAAAGCGTTGAGCGTCTCGGCATGGCGCTCGACATCGTCCTTGTGCAGATACCGCCCGGTGGTCTTGATCGAGGCATGGCGGGCATTATGCTGAACGGTCTTGAGCGGCACGCCACCGTTGGCCTGGTGTGTCAGCGAGGAATGCCGCAGCCAGTGCGTCGACGCGCCCGCCAGGCGATCAGCGATCTCGGGCATGCCGGCTTCAAGGGCAAGGGAGTGCGCGCGACGGATCACGGCCTTTAGCGCGGCGGCGACGGCGTAATGACTGGCGCCGCGCTGGGGGCCACGGCTCGCCAGCACGAGCGATATCGTCTCGCTTGGCACCGGCAGCGCGGCCAGGCCGAACGCTTGCCGGTACTGGCGAAATTCGGTGAGCAAGGATGGGGGGACAGGGACTTTTCCGCGCCTACTACCCTTACCCAGGACATGCAGCCACCATGCCCCGCTGTCGTCGCGCCGGATACTGCGCATGTCCGCGCCGACGAGTTCATTCAGGCGCACGGCCGTGAGGTAGTAGGCTTGCACCAGAAAGCGCGCGCGGGCGCGCCGCAGGGCAGCGCCTGGCGTAGCGCCCTGCAGGATGTCGGCCGCTTCGAGCAGCAGCGAGATCGCGGCCGGGGGCAGGTGGCGCTCGATGGCTTCGCTGCTGACTGCGCGCATGCCGGTAAGCAGCTGGGCCGGGTTCGCCTGTAGATACTCGGCGGCGCAAGCCCATCGGAACAAGCTCTTGATGACGGTCAGCGCCTGCAGCTGCGACACATCGGCCAGCCGGCCGCAGAACGGCCGCCAGCGCGGGTCGACGCGGGGGAACCGCGTTGCGCTGATCCACTGGTCGGCCGGCTGCGGATCGGCGATGAAAGCGGCGAACGCCAGCAGGTCTTCGTAGCGGACGTCGACCAGGTGTTTGCCATGCGCGCGAATCCAGTACAGGAAGCGGTCAGCCTCCTTGCGGCAGTTGCGCACGGTGCGCGGCGACAGATTCGGCCGGCGTAGCCAAAGCGCAATCAGCTCTTCGTCGTCGGTGGCGCGGGTCAGGGACCCGGAGGGGAGGGGAGGTGCGCCGCCGGCGGCGAGCGGCCGATGTGGCGCTGGCACTGGTAAAACAGATTCGATGTCACCCCCCTGCGCGGGGGCGGGCAGGGGGATCGACATAGGTACTTACTTTTTGGACGGCGGAGTTTTTGCACGAGGCTCGCCAGGTTCGCGGTCCTCGCCGGCACGCTTGGCGCCATCCTGAGCGGCAAGGGTATCGGCACGCATCTGGCCGCGCAGCTCGGCCGCCTCTTCGCTGGCGCGCTTGGACTCATTGCGCGCGGTGGTCACCAGAGCGCGCGCCTGCTCCAGCTCGCGTGCTGCGCTTTCCAACCGCGCCTGGCTGGCCTGTACAGCCATGTTGGCCGATGCCAGCTCGCGCGTCGCTTGCTGCGCCATCCGCTCCAGTTCGGCAATGTGGGTAACAGCTGCCAGCTCGCGCGCCTCGATCTCGCCGGCGCGACGCTCGCTTGCATCGAACTTGGCCATGGTGACCGCCGCGGCTTGCTCGGCCGCCACGCGGGCCGTGCGTTCGACGGCCAGTTCCTCGCGCGCCGCGACCAGATCTGCTTCCAGCCGCGGCATCGCCTCAAGGCGCAACTGGGCCTTGGCCAGTTCGGTTCGCGCCGACTCGGCCGCCTTGCGCTCGCGATCCATTTCGACCTGGCCGGCCTGCCAGTCGAGTTCCAATTGACCGGCTTTGCCCTGCACGGTAGCCAGTTCTACCTGGAGCGCTGTCAGCGCGTCGACCTGGCCCTCGATCTCTGCAGCCTGGCGCTCATTCTCGGTGGCGAGATCAGCCGCCTCTTGCTGTTGTTCGGCCAGTTCCGTTTCCAGCGCCGCTTTCGCGCTGGACAGTTCCTGTCCCATAAATTCCAGAATGGCGCGCTGCACTCCCGCCGGCAAGGTCAATGCGCTGGCGATCTTCTTTTCCCGATCCGCGCGCCATTGCTGCAACAGCTTGCTGATGGTGCCCAAGCTCCCCATGTTTCCCAGTCGCTCGCGCACAGTGCGCAAAGCCGGGGTGCTTCCGG
>NZ_WHJI01000083.1:0-8305 GCF_011682155.1 Massilia sp. CCM 8734 | reverse complement strand
AAAGAGAAGGCGACTGGGCGTATCGACTTGATCGTCGCTGCCGTGATGGCAATCGGCATCATGCAAACAGCAAAACCTATTAAGGGTGGCTCCCTCGACGACTACCTTTCGGAACAATAAACATGAAATTATTCAGCAAGGCGGCAGCGGCCGGTGGCCTGGCGTTGAAAAGCGTGTACTTCTCGATCCGAGATGCCGTCGCCTATCGCGGCCTGCGCGACCCGAACAAGGACATCACGATCAACCACGGCGACGTGCGCAACGGTACGCCTGGCGTGAACGCGGCGCTGCAACTGTCGGTGGTCTGGTCCTGCGTGCGCCTGATCGCTGAGACGATCGCCACGCTGCCGCTGATTACGTACGAGCGCAAGGTGGTCAATGGGCGTGAAATCCGCGTGGTGGCGCGCGAGCACCCGCTGTACTACCTGCTGCACGACTCGCCGAACGCCGACATGACGGCGGTGGAATTCTGGGAGGCAGTCGTATCGCAAATTTGCCTGTGGGGGAATGCGTACTGCCTGAAAAGCTACGGCGCTGCCGGCCGCATCGTGGCGCTGGACCCGCTTGACCCGGCCCTGATGACGGTCCGCCGCAGCCTGGACGGCGCAGTGAGCTACCGCTACGCCGACCCGCGCGGCGAGCGGGAATACACCGAGGGCGAAATCTGGCACATCAAGGGGTTCGGCACGGATGGCCTGATGGGCATTTCGCCGATTACGGCCGGCTGGCGGTCGATGTGCGGCGCCACGGCGGCCGAAACCGCATCAGCCAACACATTTGGCAAGGGTATGCGTTTGTCCGGCGTGCTCACGATGAAGGAATATCTCGACCCTGCCCAGCGCGAGCAGGCGAAGGGCAAGGTCATGGGAGCGGTGTTTGGCGACGACCGTACCGGCAACATGATGTTGCTGGAAGGCGCTACCGAGTTCACGCAACTGTCCATGCACCCGGCCGACGCGCAGATGTTGGAGACGCGCTCGTTCAGCGTCGAGGACCTGTGCCGCTGGTTCGGCATGCCGCCGTCGATGATCGGTCACGGCACCGCCGTATCGAACTGGGGCACCGGCCGCGAGCAGATCAACCAGAATTTTATCGACTACGTGCTGCGCGCGTACATGAAACGCATTGAGCAGGGGATCGCCAAGTCGCTGCTGAAACCTGCCGAGCGCACGCGCTTCTTCTCCGAATACAGCGTAGAGGGTCTGCTGCGCGGCGACAGCGCATCACGCGCCGCCCTCTACAGCACGATGACGCAAAACGGCATCTACACGCGGAACTTCTGCCGCTCGCTGGAAAACTTGGAGCCACTGCCCGGCGGCGACGAGCTGACCGTGCAAAGCAACCTGATCCCGCTCTCGCTGCTGGGAAAAATCACCAACACCGCCCAGGCGGCCAAGTCGGCCGTTCTGTCCTGGCTTGGAATCAAGGAAAACGACGATGCAAATCCTCCACAAATCGATTGATCTGGAGCTGAAAAGCTTGACCGACAAGGGCAGCTTTTCCGGCTACGGCTCGGTGTTCAACGTCATCGACAAGGGCGGCGACATCGTGGCGCCCGGCGCGTTCGCGGAAAGCCTGAGCAAGTGGCAGAAGTCGGGCCGCACGGTGCCGGTGCTGTGGCAACACCAGCCGGATCAGCCGATCGGCGCCTGGGAGGCTCTGAAAGAGGACGACCACGGCCTGCTGGGCGAGGCGTCGCTGTGGCTCGACGACGCGCCGTACGCGCGCCTGGCGCACAAGGGCATGAGCACCAAGACAATCACCGGCCTGTCGATCGGCTACCGCGTCAAGGACTACAGCGTCAACAAGGACACCGGCGTCTACACGCTGCAGAAGCTCGACTTGGTGGAAATCAGCGTGGTCACCAATCCGATGAACGACGACGCGCGCGTGGCCGACGTCAAGAGCCTGATCGAGGCCGGCCGCATGCCAACCCTCCCTGAATTCGAAAAGTTCCTGTGCGATGCAGGCGGCTTCTCACGAACGCAGGCCAAAGCCATCGCCGGCAGTGGCCTGTCGAAACTGCTTACTCGGTGCGAGGCCGAGGGCGATCTTGGCGAAACGCTGGCCCTTTTGAAGGCTTTCAGCGTCCCGTAACTCCCGTTTCCCCCTCCCCTCAACAAGGCCCGCTACTCGCGGGCCTTTTTCATTCTAGGACCAAAAATGACTACCGAAATCGAAGTAAAGCAGGAACTGGCGAAAATCAACGACAGCCTGAAAGAGCACGCCGAAAAGGCCATGGCCGAAGCGAGAAAAGGCGTCGACATGTCGGCTGCTGTCAAGCAAGTGGTTGACGAACTGCTGATCAAGTACGCCGACACGGCTGCTCAGGTTGTCGACCTCGAGCAAAAGGCCGCGCGTCGCCAGACCGAGCACCCACAGGGCGCCAAGTCGCTGGGCCAGCAGTTCGTCGAAAACGACTCGTTCAAAAAGGCTCATGAATCAGGAGAAATGCGCCGTAAAGGCGGCCGCTTTAGCGTTGATATCGAGGCCAAGGCGATCATCACCACCAACACCGGGGCCGGTGTGCTGGCCGACCGCCAGCCTGGCATCATCACGCAGCCGCAGCGCCGCCTGACGGTCCGTGACTTGGTTGCGCCTGGCCGCACCGCCTCCAACATGATCACCTACATGAAGGAGACGGGCTTCACCAACAACGCGGCGCTGGTAGCCGAAGGCGCGCGGAAGCCAGAATCGACCCTCACCCTGGCGCAATCCACCGCGCCGGTGGTCAAGATCGCGCACTTCATGAAGGCATCGACTGAAATTCTGGACGACTTCCCTGCGCTGCAATCGTACATCGACGAGCGCCTGACCTACGGCCTACGCTTGATCGAAGAAGGTCAGCTGCTCAAGGGATCTGGTGTCGGCAATAACCTGAACGGCATCTATACCCAGGCATCGGCCTTCGTGGCGCCTATCACCATTGCAGGCGCCACCCACATCGACACCTTGCGCCTCGCATTGCTGCAAGCGGAATTGGCCGAGTATCCGTCGGATGGTCTAGTGCTGCATCCGTCGAACTGGGCAGCCATCGAGCTGTTGAAGGACACCACCGGCCAGTACATCATCGGCAATCCGCAGGGCACGCTGTCGCCATCACTGTGGGGCCGCCCAGTCGTGACCACGCAGGCCATGTCCGTCGCCACATTCCTGGCCGGCGCCTTCCGCATGGGCGCGCAGATCTTCGACCGCCTGCTCGCCTCGGTCGCCATCGCCACCGAAAACGAAGACGACTTCGTGATGAACCTGGTCGCGATTCTGATCGAAGAGCGCCTGGCCTTGGTGGTTAACCGCCCCGAGGCGTTCGTCAAAGGCGCGTTGGCGTAATCAACCCCGCCGGCGGCGCAGCACGGTCGCCGGCTATCTGGAGAACGACATGGCAGTAACGAAAATCAAAGCGCTCGACCAGTTCTCACATGGCCGCCTGAGCATGGCCGCCGGCGACACCGACATGATCGAGCTGGTCGAGGCGCGCGAGCTGGTCAAGGCCGGCCTGATCGAGATCGCCGACGAAGCCCCGGCTATGGCGCCGGAATCGGAGCCAGCACCGGCCGCTGGCGACACCGACACGATCGAGGGCGGCCCCAAGATGGCCGACGCACCAGAAAACAAGATGGCCGATGAGCCGATGAACAAAGCCAGCAAAGCGAAGGCGAAATAATCATGCCGAAAACCATCCGCCTGCTTTCCACGTACAAGGGCATTCCGCCACAAACCATTCTGACGCTGGACGACGTGACGGCGAACGTGTTGCTGGCGGGCGGCGTCAACGCCACAACCGTGCTGACTGGCGGGATTCCCTTTGTGCCGCCGCCAGTCAGCCCTGCGAAAGTCTTGCCGGCATCGTTTGAAGTGGATGCAGCCGGAAAGGTGAGCCTGGTAGGCGCAGGCTTCCCGGTGGCTCTGCCGTCGGCCAGCACGAACCTGCGCATGCGCTTCATTGGCGATTCGCTGACCTACGGCGGTGCGCCTGGCCGCGCGCCTGGACTGTTCGATGGCCGCCCGTGGTACGGCAGCAGCACAATCACGACGCCGGCCAATCTCGGCAATGGTTCGTGGCTGGTCTACTGCATGGTCGACGGCCGCGCTGGCACCGCCGGCGGCAAAATCGAAACGGATGCACGCGGCTGGATGCGCTGGACCTACACAGGCGACCCATCGCCGGGACCATGGGTCGACGTGTCCCAGGGTGGCTGGAAATACCTCGAGAGCGGGTCGCTGGCAAACTCGGGCGTCTTGGTTGCCATTCGCGGCGCCACAGCGCCGGTACCCAACCAGAACAGCACCGTCACCACGGCCGGCCTGGCCACGATCTCAGATTACAACTTCATTGGATACGTGCCTTGGGTGGCCGGCGCGCTTGGCGACACGTTCGCCGCGTACGAGGCATTTGGCATCACCGGCGCAACCACCGCCGATATCCTGAAGTATACGCCTCAAGCGCTTGCTGGCGATGTCGAGGCGGTATGTATCCTCGCCGGCGTCAACGATGCCCCTGGTGATGCCACTACGGCGAAAGCGGCCATTGCGAACTTGATGGCGATCATCGACCTGGCGCGGGCGAAGGCGCGCCGCGTCTACGTCAATGAGATTGCGCCAAACCCGTCGGCTACAGTCGCGGTCAACCAGTGGCTGGCGCGTGTGTCCGAGTCGATCCGCGCATATTGCCGCACGCTGCGGAACGTGCGCTTTGTCAGCGCTTTCGACAAGATGGTAAGCGCAAATTCGATCGCACTTGGTGGGCCGACGGCACTCACCAACCCAGGTGGGCGCCCCGGCATGTTTAACCCGCTGGACAATCTGCACTGGATGCCGCTCGGCGCCTACACGTTCGCAAAGCCCTTGATCGCGGCGTTGCTGCAAGACTATCCGAAAGAACCATTTCGGAACAACACCGTGGGCGTGTGGGACTCCACGTTGCAGGTGGGGCCTATCAGCCTCAACCCGGCATTGCGCGGCAACGCGGGGGCGTTCGGTGGCGCCACACCCACAGCGGCGGCGAACGGCGTCACCGGCACCGTACCAGACAGCTTCACTCTGTCCCGGTCGGGCAGCACGCAGACCTGCACGACGGCCTTCGAACCCGCAGCAGACGGCGGCCTCGACTGGTGGACGACAGAAGTGATCGGCTCGACGGCGGGCGACTACCACGAGCTGTTCCAGCAGTTCAATTTGCCGCCGAATTTTGTGACGGGCGACTACTTCCAGCTTGTTCTTGAGCCGCAAATTATTAGCACCACGGGTACCGGCCTCGCAACTCTTCAAGCGCAAGCAACAAGCGGCGGGAATATTCAGTCGTCTTACATCATCCAGGCAGGTCGCGACCTGGCAGGGTTCGGCGCCGACATGCCGATCCTGCAACTGCGCAGCGAGCCACAAAAAGTGCTGCCTGGCTACACGCTCTTCACCATGCGCATCCGTATCGGCGCGCGCGTGGGCGGCGGCGGGAAAGTCGGTTGGCGCCGGTTCTCGTTTGAAAAGGTGGCCCCGCCAGCTGGTGCGCAATGACCTCGCGCCAAATCACCCCGCCGGCGGCGCTGGCGGTATCTATGGTCGACGCCCGCACAAGTGCGCGTGTGAACGGGACAGACCACGATGCGGAAATCGAGACTCGCGTGCGTGCGCTGACAGCGGAGGCCGAGCACATCACCGGGCGCTCGATCATCAACGGTACGTACGAGGTGACGGCGCCAGGCTTTACGGGCGTGATTCCGCTGCCTTCGTCCCCGCTGGTCGAGGTGGTCAGCCTGAAATACCTCGATGCCGCCGGCGCCACACAAACGCTGAGCGAAGATGCCTACGTGATCGACCGCTCAATCGAGCCGGGATTCGTCACCCTTGCTGCCGGCGCCACCTGGCCGACAACGAAGCAGAGCCCTGACGCGGTGACCCTGACCGTGGTTTGTGGCTACGGAAATGACGAAACGGCCACGCCGGCCGCGTTCAAGGGCTACATCCTGGCCAAAGTCCGCGAGTACTTCGCGCCGGCCGGCACGCCGGAATCGCCGCACCTTATCCGAGGGCTGGACTGTTTGAAGGTGCATAGCTGATGGCCGCCCCGTTCAAATGCGACGAGAAGGTGACGATCGAGCAGCTCGTTGGCGAGCTTGATCCAGTTTACGGCACCGAGGTGAAGACGTGGGTTCCGGTGCTGGTGCGCTACTGGGCCAATGTTCAGGACGTGCTGCCGAGCCGCGCGGAAACGACAAAGAACGGGCTGGGCAAGGCGGTCCAGCGCGCCAGGCTGCGCATGCAGAGCGCCCAGGCAGTGACGGCCGATATGCGGGTCGTCCTGCACAGCCGCGGCGACCGGGTAATGCAGATCATCGCCGGGCCGGCGCTACTGGACGACCGGCTTCACACTGAATTTCAACTGGAAGGATATTCAAATGGCTGACCCGAATATCACTGGCGGCCGGGAGCTGGATGAGTTCCTGCAGCAGTTCTCGGTCAAGTTTGAAAAAAACGTCCTACGTAGCGGATTACGCGCCGGCGCGAATGAGTTCAAGGAAGAAATCAAGGCCAACATACCCGTGGACAGCGGCGCACTGCGGCAAAGCGTCCGGGTCACGACAAAGGCCAAGGGCGGGCGCGTAACCGCGTCGGTCAAGATCGGCAACAAGAAGGCCTGGTACGCACGCATGGTCGAGTTCGGCACGCGCGCGCACAAGATCACGCCGCGCGGCGCCGGGGCTCTCCGGATCGCCGGCTATATCGTTGCCGACGCTGATCACCCCGGCGCGCGGCCGCGTCCGTTTGCACGCCCTGCCTTCGACGCAAGGGCAGCGCGCGCCGCAACCGCTGTCGGCGCAAAAATCCGCTCCAGGCTCACCGCCGAGGGCATTAACCTACCAGACGCAGGGTAATCATGAAAATTCTGATGACGCAGACCGTACAAGGCTCGCTCGATGGTGAGACCGTGCGTGAGCTTGAACAAGGCACCGAGTACGACACGGTCGATAGCCCGCGCGGGCTGCGCCTGGCCCAATACCACGTCAAGCAGGGCGTTGCCATCCCCGCGCCTGGGCGCGTCGCGCCGGCGCCTGATTCGAAGATCGCGGCTCGCAAGAAATGAGCGCAGTCGCCATCATGCGCGTGCTGCTGGTCGCGCATGCGCCTCTCATCGCACTGGTACCCGCCGCGCGCATTCTCGCCGGCGCCGTTCCGTCCGGCGCGTTGCCGGCCATCGGCATCACCGAAATCAGCGGAAATGAACAGGACACTGTGGCGCGCACCGGGAATAGCCTGGTCACCTCGCGCGTGCAGGTCACCGTTTACGCGGCATCCTACCCGCAGCAGAAGGCGGTGCTTAAGGCGGCGCGGCTCGGCGCCGGCGTGCACACGGGCTTGATTGCCGGCTACGCGGTTCGCAGCGTCATGCGCGATCTGGTCGGCCCGGACATGGGCGACGACACGATCCCGACGTTCGAACAAAGCCGCGACTTTATGGTGACCTACATCGAGCCGGCCTGACCAGCCAAGCAACACATGGCCGCCTCGAGCGGCATTTTTTCATCCGCAGCTTTATCAGCCCGCCCGTTTCGCAATCCAGCGAGCGGGCTTTTTTCATTGAAAGGTACTACATCATGGCAGGAATCGATTTTGACACTATCGCCGGTTCGAAACTGTATGTCTCGACCGCAGCCCCGACCGTAGCGACGGGCGCCGGCGCCGCCGCAGCTTTCGCCCTGCTCACCTGGGTCGAGGTGGGGCAGCTCACCAACATTGGCAGCGTCGAGGGACGCGAGTACTCGATGTCCTCACTGGCGACTATCGGTGATGCGCAGGACCGCGAGAAAAAAGGCTCGTTCAAACTGCCCAATGCCGAGTTCGAATGCGCTTGGGTTCCAGAAGATCCCGGCCAGATCATCATCAAGGCCGCGTCGAAGGACTACAGCGTGCCGTCGTTCAAGCTGGTCGGCCAGGACACCGACGAGATCGACTACTTCACGGCGCAGGTCGCCAAGTTCGTTCGCACTGGCGGCACCAGCAATGACGCGGTGAAGGGCAACTTCACCCTGCTGCGCCAGACCGATACCGTCAGCGTTTAACCATCACGGCCACCTGGCCATCACCAGCACCGGTCGGCAGCTGTCTCCTTCGTGGGAGCGGTTGCCGGCACGGGCATTTTTTATTACCCACGAAAAAAGGAAACACCATGAATAACCTCAAAAACTTCGCTCTCATCGCTACCGTTGCCCATCACCTGCGTGACGGCAATGACGAACCTATGTTCGCTGCTGGTCCAGACGGCAAGCCAGATGAATCGAAGCCGATGATTGCCCACATGTTTGGCCCAGGC
>NZ_WHJI01000082.1:0-8396 GCF_011682155.1 Massilia sp. CCM 8734 | reverse complement strand
TCGTGTCCACCCCCAGCATGGCGGCGCGCTCGACCGGCGACAGCGTGCGGCCCAACGCCTTTTCTTTGGCCTGGATCTGACCGAGCGGCGTTGACTGCGCGTGCTGTTCCCGCGACATGGCGAGGTGCGCCATTTGAATGGCGCGGCCGGCGGCTGAATCACGCGCCTGTTGGGCACGTGCTGCCTTGTTGTCCTCCCGTGTGCCCAGGTAGTGTTCGCGCTGCATGGCGGTCTGGCCTGCCCGTGCGGACTGGGCCAGCTGTGTCTCGAAATCGAGCAGCTGATAGCGGGCTTTGGCAACATCCATCGTTACCTGAGTACCGTCGCGGTTGCGGATCGTGACCAAATGGGTCGGGTGTTCCTCGCCGTTGATCTTGGTCGTACTTGCCTCGCCTTTGACGATGCGCGCGCCTTTCATCGAGCCGGCTGCGTTGTATGCCTCCATCGCGTCGTCGTAGCGCCCTTGACCCATCAGCGAGAGCGCGTCCGCAATGCCCTCGTTCTTCATCTTGGTCAGCAGTCCCTGTTTTTGGGCCAGTTCTTCCAGCGTGAGATCTCCGCGTGCATTTTTGCGACGCAGAAAAGCGGTCTGCACCTCAAGCGCGCTGTTGAAGTCGCCCTTGTGGACTGTGCCGGCCGGGGTGCCGATCGCGCCCATCTTCTTCGGTGTGGGCAGTGCCGCCAGCGACGCCGCTGCAGGCGCTGGCGCCAAGTCCAGCGCCGCCGGATTCTTGACCATCGATGCTGGCTTGGCGGCCACCCCGGGCAGCACGTCCAACGGCGGCGCCATGGCCTTGTCGATTTCGGCCTGGATATTGTCAGCTGCCGGCGCGCCTTCAGCAGCAACCGGGTCGGCCCCGCCCTGGACGGCGCCCGCTTCATTGGCGAGTTGTTCCCGGATATCAGCCATGTCTTTCTTGTCGGCTGCCTTGATGCGATCGACCTCCTTCCAGTCGTACCGCTGGCGGCTGCGTGCCTCTTCCTGAAACGCCGCTTCGGTGTCGGCGCGCGCGTCCGCTTTGACCCGGCGCGCTTCGTCGGCCTTGCGCCGTTCTTCGTCTGCAATGGCGCGCTCGCCGTCCTGATAGCCCTTGAATCCGGCGGCCATGCCGCTCCAGTTTGTCATCGTTCGATTCCTTAAAATGCGCCGGCCAGTTCGGACGACGACAGGCCGGTGCTCTGCATCACGCCGGCGTTGTTAGATTCCCATTTGCTGTAGTCGCTGGTTCCGCTGCCGCCCCAGTCAATTTTCGAGAGGCCGTTGGTAATGCCGCTGACCATGTTCCCCATACCGGCTGCGGTCTGGCTGGCTTGCGCGGACTGCTGGCCAGCGATGCTGCTGGCGGTCGCCGCGGCGCTGGCTAGGCCGCTCGACGCGTTCGAGACAAGGCCCTTGCCGATGCCGACGGCGTCGAGCTTGCGGGCGAACGCCTTGTCCTTGATGCCGTCCCGGGCCTTGTTCGCGGCTGCCGCGCCCATGGCCGCGCCTTTCAGTTCCATGCTCGTGGTCGCGGCCTGTGCGGCGGCGCTTGACGGGTCCAGCCCAGGCGTGCGCGCCAGGCGGTCGCGTGCGAGGCCCAGCTGGCTCGACACTGACGCCTGCGCGTCGCCGGCGGCCTTGTCGTACGCTTCGGGAGTATCGGTATTCATGGCGTCGGCATACACCGAGTGCTCTACCGGACGGGCGAAGGTTTTGTAGTCCTCGAACTGATCCATGGCGATCTCACCCTGATAGGCGTTCGCTTCCAGCGCCTTGTCGGCCGACGAAGCGGCCCTTTTGCTGGCCTTGTTGGTTGCGGCGGCCCCGATCCCGGCCGCTACAACGGATGCCGCGATTCCCCACGGCATATCAAGCCTCCTTAATCAGAACGCTATCGACCTTGTCGGGGTCGGTGCCTTCGTGGGCGTGCACGCAGAACCATACCGAGTCGGTAAGCGCCTCGATGCGATGCACCTGGCCGGCGCGGATCGTGATGCAGGTTGGCCCAACGTGCGTTTCCTCGATGCCGTCAATGGTCACAGTCACGGTGCCGCACGCCAGAATGCTCAGGTGGTCGAAATTATGCGAATGCGTTTCGGCGTAGTGCGACGCCGGCAGTGTCATCTGCTTGGCGTATTCGCGGCCGGAGAAGTGATGCTTAATCTTCAAGTCGATCACGTTTCAGTTCCTTAAAGTTGTCGGTTTTGATGCAGACGATCAGCGAGATCCGGTCGGCCTGGCTGTCGTTGCTGACGCTGTGGGTCACGCCGTTGTCGAACCAGTAGCAGTCGCCGGGTCTGGCGACGATGTCGCCTTCGGGGAAATGGAACAGGGCGCCCGGATCGTTACGCAAGGGGATGTAAAACTTGTCGTAGTAGTCCGCGTGCCAGCAACGGTCAATGTGCGGCTCGATGCGGCCGCCGGCGGGGATTTTCGTGATCAGCACGCCGCCGAGCCGTTCGCCATGCACGTGCGCCATCAGCCCGAAGATGATGGGTGCGAGTTCGGGGAGTTCGGCGTAGGCCGGGTACCAGATCGAGTCGTGCTCGTCGGTGAAATGGGGACCCAGGTTGGCGATGTCGTTGAAGCGCACCCAGATGTCCGTCATCGCGCGGTGTGGCGAATCGTAGGCGGTAGCACGTGCCGTATGGTGGCCGAACAAGTGGGGTTTTGCCTCCAGCGCGGCTAGCAGCGCCGCCACCTGGATACCTATTGCGATGTGTTGAAAACTTGCCATGCTGTTCCCCGCTGTAATTGAGGCGGGGATAATATGGCCGGTTTTAACTAAACTTAGAATTTAGGTGGAACGTCTTGGCGAGGCCCACGTAATTCAAGAAAAATCTTATATTGAGCAGTACCCAGCAGGACAACGACCAGCGACCGGTTTCGCCCCAAAGTTAACGCTCAAAAATTTCGCACTTCAGCGGCGCTTCCTAGTTTATGAGCACGTCCCTTCTCGAACCATATCCGACTTCGTGAGCGAACAAAATGTCGCCACCATGCTCGCATCCCGGTTGCTCCGTTAAGCTGGACCGGCATCGCTAATCCGTGCAGCTTTTTCGGTTTTTCCACACTCTGCATTCGGACATGGTGAGGGCCTTTTCTTGCGCCTGGGCGGCTTTTCAGTCAGCCAGTCTGGCCGCAACAGTATAGGATTATCCTGCGCGGTGCGTTTGACGATGCCGCGCGCTGGCTCGATGGCGTGCCGCTCGTGAGCATGAGTTCATTCGATGGCGTGAGTGTCACTGTCATTGCCACCACGCCTGCGGGGTATGACAGCAGCATCGGTCTGATCATGGGATTGACCGAGGCGATCGGACGGTTTTGCTGGAAATCACCGCCGAAGGCCAGGTAGTACTGCAGCTTGTCCGTGCATACGGGGGTGAATTCGTATTGCATCGTCGGCACGGCGGAAAAGGCAAGCGCACCCGCACCGGACATGCCGACGCCCACCAGCACTTGGCTGTCCGAAGGGACGCTCGTGTCCGATATGATCGCGAGAGTTTCCGAGGGGGGCGGCGGAGCGGGCAAGAAATGATAGCCAAAATTTTCCCGGACCAGCTTGACAGCACCAAGGCTTGCGTTTGAAATCTGTTGGGTGGGTACCGACGCGTTGTCGAACCAGACGTAGTCGTACGCGAGTTGCCATTGAAAATCAATTTGCACACCGGTGTCGGCGCCGCACACCATCCACGCCAGTGTCTGTCCGTTGGCGGCGTTGGCAGAAAAATTGGCGGGGTCCTGGTATACACAGACCAATCCGCCGACCTGGCTGTCGTTGCAAAAGAAGAGATCGAACGTTGCAGAGCTGTTCATGGTGTGCCCATTCATGTCAGTGTGCCCAGGCCGTTTGCGGTGAGGCATGCGGCCCGGGAATTCGTCGCATCACAAAGAACACCGCCGCTTATGGCCGGGGTTGCAGTCTCACCTGGTCATTAAGCAGGATGACTTCCAGGCGCGAACCGTTGGCAATGCCAGGAAGGCGCTGCGCCTGGGTCACCGCGGGAGCGCCGGCCACGTGGACCTGCGCATACTGCAAAGGCACATGCAGCTCGTGCGCCTGGGCCTGCCCCATGACGTTATAGGTGCCCTGATCGTCCACTTGCACCGACACAACACGCCCGGGAATACCTGAAAAGATCGTAAAAGCCATCATGAACTCCTTTCGATGATAGGGACGGCGCTTATGGCGAAACCCATTGGTTGGACGCGTTGAGGGTGTAGGTCAGTGCGTAGACATTTGGCGGGAAAATCACCTGCGCGTTTTGATTGACGGTCGTGATATCCATGACGGTGCCGACATGGACATTGGAACCGGCCGCGATCCAGTAGGTGGGCGTCGGCGTGAAGGTGTGCGTCAGATTCGGGCCGGCGTTGGTGACAAAGGTGCCGGCGCCGCTCATGCTCACGCCAACCGAGAACTGGTTCGACGCGACGTTGGACGCATCTGAAATGACGAGCGAGCCTTGCGGCTGACCGGCCTGGGCGGCACTGAGGTTCGGGCCCAGGGTCTGCGAATTGGAGAAAGTGGTGCAGTTATTGCTTTGCGGATTGGCCGGAATATCGCCACCGGCATTGAAGGTTACACCGGGCTGGATGATCCCCGAGCTGCCCCAAACGAAGCCGTACTCGATATCCCACTGGAAGGTGATCTGGTTGCCTTGCCCGATATTGTAGGGACTGCAGAACCAGGCGAGCGAAAACACGTTTTCCGACGCCTGATTAGGCATTTGCTGATACACATAGAAGGTGAACGGCGTGCCCGATTCATTGACCAGAGTGAGCGAATACGGTGTGCCTGCGCCCAGTGCGGCGGCGCCTTTGGCAACCAGGCTTTTGTTGGATTTGACATAGCTGATGGTGGTCATTTCATACTCCTCAGAGACAACGGTTGAATGTGCCACGAATGCCATTGCAATTGCGATTGCACGCGCGGAACGGGATCACGAAGGAGCAGAATGCGCAGACCCGTATGCTGCTGCGGGCCTCCTTTTTGCTCGCCCCGTTGCAACAGCATCTCTTTTTCGACGCAAAGAAGCGATTACGCGCCATTACAATATTTCCACTTCGCCACGAATGAATGCTATGGCAAACGGACGCTTACGCACCGAACCGAATCGGTCCCGACAATTGGGCGCGCATCGTGCCCCCGCCCTGCACGATCGAGACCGACATGCCGACTGCCCGCAACTGCCCGCGTCGACGTTCGATCAGCGCGTGCGTCAATCCGGCCGCGAATAGTTGCCGCCGCAAGCGGAACATTTGAACGGCGAGATGGCAGGGGTCGAGACCAAGCATCCTGGCCAGATCATTGCGATCGGTCCAGCCACAGCTGCAGGTGTCGCGACCGGCTAGCACGTCGTCGATATTACGACGCACAAGAATCAGCAGCGCGTAGTGATGGATGCGCTCGCCGAGGTCGACAACACGCTTGCCGTCTTCCATGACGAGATGAACGTGTTCCTCGTCGCGGCTGACAGTGAATCGGAACAAAGGAAGCGCCGCGTCGTCGGCAAGGCATTGAACGGCGTCATCGACGAGAGAAAGTGAAGGTATAGAACTTCGTGTCATCGTGTTCCTCGTTATGGATAGGCCGGCAAAGGCGGTTGTGCTCCCGGCGAATGCAAGGAACAAACTTGATTTGCGTTCAGCCTAGAGAGGAGGTCCTGCCGCAGCAATGCCACAAATTGCGTACTGCCTGGCGACCCATGCAGTTAGCGCACGAATTGAGCTCGTCTGCGTTTTGCGCAGCATGCGTTGCCGGTGCTTGTCGACGGTGCGCGGACTGATGGCAAGCTCGCGTGAGATGTGCTTTGTGCTCAATCCCTGGCACGCCAGCGCGAGCACATTGATTTCCGCTTCGCTCAACAGGGCCTTGATAGGCGCAATCGCGCGCAGTGTCGCCGCGCCTTCAGGTATCGCAGCGCAGGCCAGTGCTGCGACGTTGCCGAGTTGTAGTTTGCGGCCCACCTGGCTGCTGTAACGGCGTGCCGTGTTATAAGAAATATTGAGCGCTGTAGCGATCTGCCGATTGCTCAAACCTTGCGTGATGAGTTTTGCGACGAGAAGTTCGCGGGGGGATGGCTGGGTTGTCACCGACTATTATGTCGGTGCATATGTCGCCTGTTTACGTGCAGATCACGCAAAAAAGGTGGCCGAACGATAGTGCTCAACATAGTGCACGCGTGCTCGGCTAGCCGCCATCGTGATTTTTATGGCATTAGATGCGGCCAATGGTACCTGCACGATCTACTAGGGAATGTAAAACAACAAGTAAGGCTCGCCCTAAAGATTCTCCATAGGCTGATCCATATTTGTCGCGGTCCGGGCAGCGTGTTTGGCTTTACCAAAGACGAAACTGGGTTCTGTCGCATTAGCGAGCATTGCCGGGTACCAGCCATGCGCCAACAGAAGTGCGGCAGGATCATCAACAAGAGTTCGATCCTTGGCCTGATTCCTTCGCCTTTCAACGCATATGGAATGCAAGGCCGAGCCATCCATAGCAAGCACGGCGGCAATTTTACGCAAATTGGTACAGCTATGGCTTTACTGGTTTCGGGTATCGCCGCTTGACATCGCCGACCGCAGCGTTGTACTCCATCATTTTTGCCTCCTGCCCCTGGCTCTGCCAGTACATCGCATCGGCCAGGTCGACTAGTGGCGGATAAGCCGCTCGGCGAAGCTGATCGACGTCTTCGTTGTGGTAAATGATCATACCTGGATCTCGAAAAGTGCATCAAGGAAAGGAAACGCTACAATCCGGACGCGGTACAGGCCCGGCAAATTGAAGTTCAGCGTCGCGCGTCCTTCTCCGCACGGGTACGTCTTGTCGTTGATGACCACCTCGCACGGCATGGGCAACCGGGTCAGGTCGCGGCCGGTGAGCAATGCGGGGCTTTCCGGCCGCGCGTGCTTGTGCCCGTCGCGTACATAGTGGGTCCGCCCGTCGATGTCGCCCACGAATATGCGCTGGCCCTGTAGGGCCAGCATCGACTCGGGCACGTCGCCGTTGAACAGCACCCGGCCGTCGACGTCGTACTTCGCAAATGTCGTCATTTCATCACTCCAAGCAAGGTAACGGACCAGTCGCCCAAGTCGTAGGTCCCTTGGTGCCACGCGTTGTCAAATGTGACTGTGAACGTGTGGTAGCCCTGGCTCAGCCGAACCCGGGCAGATGTGGCGTGCGACAGAGCGTAGGTATTGATGTTGGAGTCGGACTGGTAATGGAACTGGCGGCCATCAACGTGCAGGATGACGCCGGTGTTTCCGCCGATGTTCCATGCTGCCGCTTTCCAGGTGACTAGCGCGACGACATCTACCTCGGCCGGGTAGTAGGCGGTGATCTGTCCGACCATGCGGGTGGTTCCGGCCGAGATGCCGCCGCTGCCAGTCCCCGACAGGTACAGCGGGACAGTGACCGCGTTGTTGCCGATTTTGAGCGTGTCGACGGCCAGGTCGTCTATCTGCGCGCCGCCGACTACCTTCAAGGCCAGCTTGTCGCGCGAGATCGAGTACGCCCCCAGCTGGTAGCCGGTGATGCTGCCTTGGGCAACAAGGTCGCCGCGCACGGCGACGAGTCCTGTTCTCGCGTCGATCGCGAATGGCACAATCCCCGGCCGGCCGGGAGCACCGACCGCGAAGGTATCGGCCAGTACGATGAAGGATGATTCGGCCTTGCCCCCCGTGGAAACGTTGGAATTGAGCGTGACGCCGGCGATATAGCCGTTCAGATCGAGCTTGACGCCCCACTTTCCCGACAGGCCCTGCACCTTGTCGTTCGTGAGATTGACTTCCTGGCGCAGGGCCGCGTAGCTCTTGACCAAGCCGGTCGCCGGGTCCGTGACCGTCGCCTGTAGCTGCTCGAACTTCGTCAGCGCGCTGCCGACCGGATTGACGGCTATTTGGGTCCCTGTCTGGACCAGCGCCTGATTGAGCCCCACGCGCGCCCACATGGTGTTGATCGCGCTGGCCAGGGCGTTGTCGTTGTTGGTGCGCGTGGTCAGTTCGTTCTGCACGCCGACAAACGACTGGTTGGTCCACGTCACCACCTGCTGCACGTACTGCGTCATGGCCTCGTGTTGCGTCGAGCGCACCTCGCGTTCTTCCTTAATCGCGGCGCCGGCCGCGCCGATGGATGACGTGAGCGTTTCGGTCGTCTTCGCGAGCGACAGGTTGGTTTCCTTGATGACCGTGTCCACGCGCGTGACTGCCGCGCCGCGGGCCTTGGCTTCCTGCTGCAGGAGCCAGGATGCGCTGCCGGGGACCGAGTCGGGCGCCTGGATCAGGGTAACGGCCGAGAACATATTGATCCACGCCGGCGAAGCCATGATCTTGTCCTGCAGCTTTTCCGCCAGGTCGAACATCGGACTACCCGGCTTGCCCACGCCCTCGATGATCGGCCCCGCCAGCGACTTTG
>NZ_WHJI01000081.1:0-8766 GCF_011682155.1 Massilia sp. CCM 8734 | reverse complement strand
AAAGAGAAGGCGACTGGGCGTATCGACTTGATCGTCGCTGCCGTGATGGCAATCGGCATCATGCAAACAGCAAAACCTATTAAGGGTGGCTCCCTCGACGACTACCTTTCGGAACAATAAACATGAAGTTATTCAGCAAGGCGGCAGCGGCCGGTGGCCTGGCGTTGAAAAGCGCGTACTTCTCGATCCGGGATGCCGTCGCCTACCGTGGCGTGCGCGACCCGAACAAGGACATCACCATCAACCACGGCGACGTGCGCAACGGCTCGCCTGGCGTGAACGCGGCGCTGCAACTGTCGGTCGTCTGGTCGTGCGTGCGCCTGATCGCTGAGACGATCGCCACGCTGCCGCTGATCACGTACGAGCGCAAGGTGGTCAATGGGCGTGAAATCCGCGTGGTGGCGCGCGAGCACCCGCTGTACTACTTGCTGCACGACTCACCGAACGCCGACATGACAGCGGTGGAGTTCTGGGAAGCGGTGGTATCGCAAATTTGCCTGTGGGGAAACGCGTACTGCCTGAAAAGTTACGGCGCCGCCGGCCGCATCGTGGCGCTGGACCCGCTGGACCCGGCCCTGATGACTGTTCGGCGCAGCGTGGACGGCGTGGTGCGCTACCTGTACGCCGATCCGCGCGGACAGAAAGAGTTCACCGAGGGCGAAATCTGGCACATCAAGGGCTTCGGCACCGATGGCCTGATGGGAATTTCACCGATTACGGCTGGCTGGCGGTCGATGTGCGGCGCCACTGCGGCCGAAACCGCATCAGCCAACACATTTGGCAAGGGCATGCGCTTGTCCGGCGTGCTCACGATGAAGGAATATCTCGACCCGGCCCAGCGCGAACAGGCGAAGGGAAAGGTCATGGGGGCGGTGTTTGGCGACGACCGCACCGGCAACATGATGTTGCTGGAAGGCGCCACCGAGTTCACACAGCTTTCCATGCACCCGGCCGACGCGCAGATGCTGGAGACGCGATCGTTCAGCGTCGAAGACCTGTGCCGCTGGTTCGGCATGCCGCCGTCGATGATCGGCCACGGCACGGCGGTATCGAACTGGGGCACAGGCCGCGAGCAGATCAACCAGAATTTTATCGACTACGTGCTGCGCGCGTACATGAAACGCATTGAGCAGGGGATCGCCAAGTCGTTGCTGAAACCCGCCGAGCGCACGCGCTTCTTCTCGGAATACAGCGTAGAAGGCCTGCTGCGCGGGGACAGCGCGTCACGCGCCGCCCTCTACAGCACCATGACGCAAAACGGCATCTACACCCGGAATTTTTGCCGCTCGCTGGAAAACCTGGAACCGCTGCCGGGTGGCGACGAGCTCACCGTGCAAAGCAACCTGATCCCGCTCTCACTGCTGGGAAAAATAACCAACACCGCCCAGGCGGCCAAGTCGGCCGTGCTGTCCTGGCTTCGAATCAAGGAAAACGACGATGCAACTCCTCCACAAATCGATTGATCTGGAGCTGAAAAGCCTGACCGAAAAGGGCAGCTTTTCCGGCTACGGCTCGGTGTTCAACGTCGTCGACAAGGGCGGCGATATCGTCGCCCCCGGCGCGTTCGCGGAAAGCCTGGGCAAGTGGCAGAAGTCGGGCCGCACGGTGCCGGTGCTGTGGCAGCACCAGTCGGATCAGCCGATTGGCGCGTGGGATGGTTTGAAAGAGGACGACCACGGTCTGCTGGGCGAGGCATCGCTCTGGCTGGACGACGCGCCGTATGCACGCCTGGCGCACAAGGGTATGAGCACCAAGACGATCACCGGCCTGTCGATCGGCTACCGCGTCAAGGACTACAGCGTCAACAAGGACACCGGCGTCTACACCCTGCAGAAGCTCGACCTGGTCGAGATCAGCGTGGTCACCAACCCGATGAACGACGACGCGCGCGTGGCCGACGTCAAAAGCCTGATCGAGGCCGGCCGCATGCCGACCCTCCCTGAATTCGAAAAGTTCCTGCGCGAGGCAGGCTTTTCCAAGTCCCAGGCCGCAGCTGTCGCAAACGGCGGTCTGGCGAAGCTTTCCCGGGGTGAGCCCGGTGGCGAAAAAGGCGATGCAATTCTTACCGCACTGCGCGGTTTCACCCTCACTCTTCAAGGATAACAACATGACCATCGAAATCGAATTCAAACAGGAGCTGTCGAAATTAGGCGACCAGCTCAAGGCCCACGGCGAAAAAGCACTGGCCGAGGCGCAGCGCGGCATCTCCATGACCGAAGGCGTCAAACAGACTGTCGACGAACTGCTGACCAAGACGAGCGAGATGTCCGCCGAGCTTGCCGATGTGCAGCAGAAGCAGGCGCGTCGTGGCGCCGAGCAGGATCAGGGCGCCAAGTCGATGGGCGCACAGTTCGTTGAGAACGACGCGTTCAAAAAGGCACACGAAGGCGGCGGTTTGCGCCGCAAGGGTAGCCGCATCAGCGTCGATATCGACGCTAAGGCGATCACCACCACCAGCACCGGCGCCGGCGTGGTTGCTGACCGCCAACCAGGCATCATTACCCAGCCGCAGCGCAAACTGACGGTCCGCGACCTGGTCGCACCTGGCCGCACGGCGTCCAATTCCATCACCTACATGAAGGAAACGGGCTTCACCAACAATGCGGCACCGGTTGCCGAGGGCGCCCGCAAGCCGGAATCGACCCTCACGCTGGCGCAATCGATCGCCCCGGTGGTCAAAGTGGCGCATTTCATGAAGGCATCGACCGAGATTCTGGACGACTTCCCGGCGCTGCAATCCTATATCGACGAGCGCCTGACCTACGGCCTGCGCCTGATCGAAGAGGCCCAACTGCTCAAGGGCTCGGGTGTTGGCAATAACTTGAACGGGCTCTACACCCAGGCGTCGGCCTACATGGCGCCGATCGCCATCGCCGGCGCCACCCACATCGACACCTTGCGCCTGGCACTGCTGCAGGCGGAACTGGCCGAGTATCCATCAGACGGCCTCGTGCTGCACCCGTCGAATTGGGCGGCCATCGAGCTGTTGAAGGACACCACCGGCCAATACATCATCGGCAACCCGCAGGGCACGCTGTCGCCGACGCTGTGGGGCCGCCCTGTTGTGACCACGCAAGCCATGTCGATCGCCACGTTCCTGGCCGGCGCCTTCCGCATGGGCGCGCAGATCTTCGATCGCCTGCTCGCTTCGGTCGCGATCGCCACCGAGAACGAAGACGACTTCGTCAACAACCTGATCACGATCCTGATCGAGGAGCGCCTGGCCCTGGTGGTCAATCGTCCCGAAGCGTTCGTCAAAGGCGCGCTGGCGTAATCAACCCCGCCGGCGGCGCTGTCCGGCTGCCGGCCACCAGGAGAACGACATGGCAATAACGAAAATCAAAGC
The DNA here is from genome assembly GCF_011682155.1 of Massilia sp. CCM 8734. NCBI lineage: Bacteria > Pseudomonadati > Pseudomonadota > Betaproteobacteria > Burkholderiales > Oxalobacteraceae > Massilia > Massilia sp. CCM 8734. Next base: position 5,420 of record NZ_WHJI01000081.1, on the reverse strand, counting down.
GCTCGACCAGTTCTCGCATGGGCGCCTGAGCATGGCCGCCGGCGACACCGACACGATCGAGGCAGTCGAGGCGCGCGAGCTGGTCAAGGCCGGCCTGGTCGAGGTGGTCGACGACGCCCCGGCCGTGGCGCCGGAAACGGCGCCGGCCGCCGGCGACACCGACATGATCGAAGGCGGCACCAAGATGGCTGACGAGCCTGAGAACAAGATGGCCGATGCGCCGATGAACAAAACAAACAAGCCAAAGGCGAAATAATCATGCCGAAGACCATCCGCCTGCTTTCCACGTACAAGGGCATTCCGCCGCAAACCATTCTGACGCTGGACGACGCGACGGCAAACGTGTTGCTGGCGGGCGGCGTCAACGCCACAACCGTGCTGACTGGCGGAATCCCTTACGTAGCGCCCGCCGCTGCCCCTGCGAAGGTCTTGCCGGCATCCTTTGAAGTTGATGCGGCCGGAAAGGTGAGCCTGGTAGGCGCAGGCTTCCCGGTGGCTCTGCCGTCCGCAAGCACAAATTTGCGCATGCGCATCGCTGGCGATTCGCTCACTTACGGTGGCGCGCCTGGCCGCGCGCCTGGCCTGTTTGACGGCCGCCCATGGTACGGCAGCAGCACAATCACGACTCTGGCCAATCTCGGTAACGGATCGTGGCTGGTCTACTGCATGGTAGACGGTCGCGCGGGCACCGCCGGCGGCAAGATCGAAACCGATGCGCGCAGCTGGATGCGCTGGACTTACACGGGCGACCCCTCGCCGGGCCCATGGGTTGACGTATCTCAGGGCGGTTGGAAGTATCTGGAAAGCGGATCGCTCGCAAACTCCGGCGTCCTGGTCGCCATTCGCGGCGCCACAGCGCCAGTGCCCAACCAGAGCAGCACTGTGACGACGGCCGGCCTGGCCACAATCTCCGACTACAACTTCATTGGATACGTGCCTTGGCTCGCCGGTGCCTTGGGCGATACCTTTGCAGCATACGAGGCATTCGGGATCACGGGCGCCACCACCGCTGATATCCTGAAATACATGCCTCAAGTGCTCGCTGGCGACGTCGAGGTTGTATGCATCCTGGCCGGTGTCAACGATGCCCCGAGCGATGCCGTGACGGCGAAAGCCTCCATTACAAACCTGATGGCGATCATCGACCTGGCACGGGCGAAGGCTCGGCGGGTCTACGTGAACGAAATCGCGCCGAACCCGTCGGCTTCGGTCGTCACCAACCAGTTTTTGGCGCGGGTGTCCGAATCGATCCGCGCATATTGCCGCACGCTGCGTAACGTGCGCTTTGTCAGCGCCTTCGACAAGATGGTGAGCGCAAATGCAATCGCCCTCGGCGGGCCGACGCCGCTCACCAACCCAGGCGGTCGCGCTGGTATGTTCAACCCTGCGGATAACCTGCACTGGATGCCACTTGGCGCCTACACCTTCGCAAAACCCCTAATTGCGGCTCTGCTGCAAGACTACCCGAAAGAACCATTTCGAAACAACACCGTGGGTGTGTGGGACTCCACGTTGCAGGTGGGGCCTATCAGCCTCAACCCGGCATTACGCGGCAACGCGGGGGCGTTCGGTGGCGCCACGCCCACAGCGGCGGCGAACGGCGTCACCGGCACCGTACCCGACAGCTTCACTCTGTCCCGGTCGGGCAGCACGCAGACCTGCACGACGGCCTTCGAACCCGCAGCAGACGGCGGCCTCGACTGGTGGACGACAGAAGTGATCGGCTCGACGGCGGGCGACTACCATGAGCTGTTTCAGCAGTTCAACTTGCCGCCGAATTTTGTGACGGGCGACTACTTCCAGCTTGTTCTTGAGCCGCAAATTATTGGCACCACGGGTACCGGCCTCGCAACTCTTCAAGCGCAAGCAACAAGCGGCGGGAACATCCAGTCGTCTTACATCATCCAGGCAGGTCGCGACCTGGCTGGGTTCGGCTCCGATATGCCCGTCCTGTCCCTGCGCAGCGAGCCGCAAAAGGTGCTGCCTGGGTACACGCTCTTCACCATGCGCATCCGTATCGGCGCGCGCGTGGGCGGTGGCGGGAAAGTCGGTTGGCGCCGGTTCTCGTTTGAAAAGGTGGCGCCGCCAGCTGGTGCCGCATGACCGTGCGCCAAATCACTCCGCCTGGCGCGCTGGCAGTGTCGATGGTCGACGCCCGCTCAAGTGCCCGCGCAAACGGAAGCGATCAGGACGCGGAAATCGAGATCCGCGTGCGCGCGCTGACCGCCGAGGCCGAGCACATCACGGGTCGCTCGATCATCAACCGCACGTACGAGGTGACGGCGCCAGGCTTTGCGGGCGTCATCCCGCTGCCGTCTTCCCCGCTGGTTGAGGTGACCAGCCTGAAATACCTGGACGTTGATGGCGCCGTGCAAACGCTAAGCGAAGACGCCTACGTTGTCGACCGCTCGATCGAGCCCGGATTCGTCACGCTTGCAGCCGGCGCCACCTGGCCGGCCACGAAAGACAGCCGGAACGCAGTGACCTTGACGGTGGTTTGCGGCTACGGGGCCGATGAGAGCGCCACACCGGCCGCGTTCAAGGGCTACATCTTGGCGAAGGTGCGCGAATACTTTGCGCCAGCTGGGACGCCGGAATCGCCGCACCTTATCCGAGGGCTGGACTGCTTGAAGGTGCATAGCTGATGGCCGTCCCGTTCAAGTGCGACGAAAAGGTCACGATCGAGCAGCTGGTCGGAGAGCCTGACCCGGTGTACGGCACCGAAACAAAAACGTGGGTTCCGGTCCTGGTGCGCTACTGGGCCAACGTTCAGGACGTGTTGCCAAGCCGTGCCGAAACGACAAAAAACGGGCTGGGTAAGACGGTCCAGCGCGCCAGGCTGCGCATGCAGGGCGCTCAGGCCGTGACGGCCGATATGCGGGTCGTTCTGCACAGCCGCGGCGATCGGGTCATGCAGATCATCGCCGGGCCGGCGCTGCTGGACGACCGGCTTCACACAGAATTTCAACTGGAGGGATATTCGAATGGCTGATCCGAACATCACAGGCGGCCGGGAGTTGGATGCGTTTCTCCAGCAGTTCTCGGCCAAGGTCGAAAAGAACATCATGCGCAGCGCCCTGCGCGCCGGCGCGAACGAATTCAAGGAAGAAATCAAGGCCAACATACCGGTGGACAGCGGCGCGCTGCGGCGAAGTGTGCGGGTCACGACAAAGGCCAAGGGCGGGCACGTAACCGCGTCGGTCAAGATCGGCAACAAGAAGGCGTGGTACGCGCGCATGGTCGAGTTCGGCACGCGCGCGCACAAGATCACGCCGCGCGGCGCTGGCGCGCTCCGGATCGCCGGCTACATCGTTGCGGACGCTGACCACCCCGGCGCGCGCCCGCGCCCGTTTGCGCGCCCTGCCTTCGACGCAAGGGCAGCGCGCGCCGCAACCGCTGTCGGCGCAAAAATCCGCTCCAGGCTCACCGCCGAGGGCATTAACCTACCAGACGCAGGGTAATCATGAAAATTCTGATGACGCAGACCGTACAAGGCTCGCTCGATGGTGAGACCGTGCGTGAGCTTGAACAAGGCACCGAGTACGACACGGTCGATAGCCCGCGCGGGCTGCGCCTGGCCCAATACCAAGTCAAGCAGGGCGTTGCCATCCCAGCGCCTGGGCGCGTCGCGCCGGCGGCCGATTCGAAGATCGTGGCTCGCAAGAAATGAGCGCAGTCGCCATCATGCGCGCGCTGCTGGTCGCGCACGCGCCTCTCATCGCCCTGGTGCCTGCCGCGCGCATCGCCGCCGGCACCGTTCCGTCCGGCGCGTTGCCGGCGATCGGCATCACCGAAATCAGCGGGAATGAACAGGACACCGTGGCGCGCACCGGTAATAGCCTGGTCACCTCGCGCGTGCAGGTCACGGTCTACGCGGCGTCCTACCCGCAACAAAAGGATGTCCTCAAGGCGGCGCGGCTCGGCGCCGGCGTGCATACCGGCTTGATTGCTGACTACGTGGTGCGCAGCGTGCTGCGCGACCTGGTCGGCCCAGATATGGGGGACCCCGCTGTCCCGACGTTCGAACAAAGCCGCGACTTCATGGTGACGTACATCGAGCCGGCCTGACTGGCCCGCAGGCAGTTTCTTCATCCGCAGTTTTATCAGCCCGCCCGTTTCGCAATCCAGCGAGCGGGCTTTTTTCATTGAAAGGTACTACATCATGGCAGGAATCGATTTTGACACTATCGCCGGCTCGAAACTCTATGTCTCGACCGCAGCCCCAAGCGTCACCGAGGGCGCCGGCGCGGCCGCCGCATATGCACTGCTCACCTGGGTAGAAATCGCGCCGCTGACCAATATCGGCAGCGTTGAAGGCCGCGAGTACTCAATGGCTACGCTGTCCACCATTGGCGATGCGCAGGACCGCGAGAAGAAAGGCTCGTTCAAGTTGCCCAATGCTGAGTTCGAATGTGCATGGGTTCCGGAAGACCCGGGCCAGATCATCATTAAGGCGGCTTCGAAGAATTACACCGTACCGTCGTTCAAGATGGTCGGCCAAGACACGGGCGAAATCGACTACTTCACGGCGCAGGTCGCCAAGTTCGTCCGTACTGGCGGCACCAGCAACGACGCTGTAAAAGGCAACTTCACCCTGCTGCGCCAGACCGACACCGTCAGCGTTTAACCATCACGGCCATTTGGCCACCACCAGCACCGGCTGGTCGCTGTCGCCTATCGTGGGCGCGGCGGCCGGCACGGGCATTTGGAGTTATTCATGGCTAAAAAATCCCTTTCGCCCGAGCGACTGAGAGAGGTCCTGCATTACAACGAAATGACTGGGGTATTTACCCGTCTCAAAAGTGGGAGTGGTCGGACACCTTCCGGGCCTGGTGCCGGTGGCGACAACGGCGCGGGGTACACCGTCATCGTGGTGGACCGATGTCAGTATCGGGCGCATCGACTCGCCTTCCTCTATATGTTGGGCCGCTGGCCGTCGGCTGAGGTGGACCACATTAACGGATATCGCTCAGACAACGCCTGGACAAATCTTCGCGAGGTCACTTGTGCTGAGAACACGCAAAACCAGCGCAGACCGCACCGAAACAATAAGGTCGGCCTCCTCGGGGTGAAACGATCAGGGAAAAGATTCACATCAACGATTGGGCTTGGCGGCACGCAAAAACATATCGGAACTTTCGATACGGCAGCAGAAGCACACCAAGCTTACCTCCTGCATAAACGCAGCATTCATAAAACAGCAACGATTTAGTTTCTCCGGTCCGTTTTGGACAACCCAGGGCGAAAGCCCATCACCCACGAAAAAAGGAAACACCATGAATAACCTCAAAACCTTCGCTCTCATCGCTACCGTTGCCCATCACCTGCGTGACGGCAATGACGAACCTATGTTCGCTGCTGGTCCAGACGGCAAGCCAGATGAATCGAAGCCGATGATTGCCCACATGTTTGGCCCAGGC
>NZ_WHJI01000080.1:0-9298 GCF_011682155.1 Massilia sp. CCM 8734 | reverse complement strand
ATTTAACCGGCGCTTCGATTTGTCGACCATCTTGACGCGCCTCTTGTACGCTGCTGTCGCCACGGGCAACCGAACCGAAGCGTGGTGTCGGTTAGCTGAAGATCAGCGCTAATCACCTATTGTTTTGCGCTTCCCATGGCAACAGTCTGGCCGGAACGGCAATCATGGCAGGCAAGCCACGCCCTGGCGTGCCGAAAAAGCCATGTTGTCGGGCGGATCAACAGGTATAATTGCGCTCGCTGCCGCAAGGCGGCACACGCTAGGGGTCCTGCAAATCGCAACAGCGAGGCGCGGGTGAGAAACACCCTCTGAACCTGATCTGGATAATGCCAGCGAAGGGAAGCCAGGTAGTTCCATGGGTGCGCCATCACGGCCGCAATCCCGGACTCCGACTCCTTTGCTGGCTCCTGCACGCAATGGAGCCACATGAACGCACCGCTGAAAGCCCCCCTCAAATTCGATTCCGCCACCGCCACGGTGGATGAAGCGGCAATTGCGCCTTTTCCGAATTCCCGTAAAGTCTACGCGCAGGGCAGCCGCGCCGACCTGCGCGTGCCGATGCGCGCCGTCAGCCAGTCCGATACCGCCGCCTCCTTCGGCGCCGAACCGAATCCGCCCGTGTATATATATGACACCTCCGGCCCGTACACCGATCCGGAAGCGACCATCGACATCCGCTCGGGCCTCGGCACCCCGCGCCTGCCGTGGATCGTGGAGCGCGGCGACACCGAACAACTGGCCGGCCCCAGCTCCGCTTACGGCCAGGCGCGCCTGGACGACCCGGCGCTGGCCGCGCTGCGCTTCCAGCTGCAGCGCACCCCGCGCCGCGCCGTGATTGGGGCCAACGTGACGCAGATGCACTACGCGCGGCGCGGCATCATCACGCCCGAAATGGAATACGTGGCGATCCGCGAAAACCTGCGCCGCCAGGAGTACCTGCAGGAGCTCGAAGCGTCCGGCCCGATGGGCAAGCGCAGCGCCCAGCTGCTGGGACGCCAGCATCCGGGCCAGTCCTTCGGCGCATCGATCCCCGATACCATCACCGCCGAATTCGTGCGCGAAGAAATCGCCCGCGGGCGCGCCATCATCCCGGCCAACATCAACCACCCGGAAGTCGAGCCGATGATCATCGGCCGCAATTTCCTGGTCAAGATCAACGCTAACATCGGCAATTCGGCCGTCACCTCGTCGATCGGCGAGGAAGTCGAAAAAATGACCTGGGCGATTCGCTGGGGCGCCGACAACGTCATGGATCTGTCGACCGGCAAGCATATTCACGAAACGCGCGAATGGATCATCCGTAACAGCCCGGTCCCGATCGGCACCGTGCCGATCTACCAGGCGCTGGAAAAGGTCAACGGCAAGGCCGAAGACCTGACCTGGGAGATCTTCCGCGACACCCTGATCGAACAGGCCGAGCAAGGCGTCGACTACTTCACCATCCACGCCGGCGTGCTGCTGCGCTACGTGCCGATGACCGCTTCGCGCCTGACCGGCATCGTCTCGCGCGGCGGTTCGATCATGGCCAAGTGGTGCCTGGCGCATCACAAGGAATCGTTCCTGTACACGCATTTCGAAGACATCTGCGCCATCATGAAAGCCTACGACGTCTCGTTCAGCCTCGGCGACGGCCTGCGTCCGGGCTCGATCTACGACGCCAACGACGAAGCGCAATTGGCCGAGCTCAAGACCTTGGGCGAGCTGACCCAGGTCGCCTGGAAGCACGACGTGCAGGTCATGATCGAAGGTCCGGGCCACGTGCCGATGCAGCTCATTAAAGAGAACATGGACCTGCAGCTGGACCAGTGCGGCGAGGCGCCGTTCTACACCCTGGGGCCGCTGACGACCGATATCGCCCCCGGCTACGACCACATCACGTCGGGCATCGGCGCGGCCATGATCGGCTGGTACGGCACCGCCATGCTGTGCTACGTCACGCCCAAGGAGCATCTGGGCCTGCCGAACAAGGATGACGTCAAGGACGGCATCATCACCTACAAGATCGCGGCCCACGCGGCCGACCTGGCCAAGGGCCATCCCGGCGCGCAGATCCGCGACAACGCGCTGTCCAAGGCACGCTTCGAATTCCGCTGGGACGACCAGTTCAACCTGGGCCTGGACCCGGACAAGGCGCGCGAATTCCACGACGAGACCTTGCCGAAGGATTCGGCCAAGGTGGCGCATTTCTGCTCGATGTGCGGTCCCCATTTCTGCTCGATGAAAATCACCCAGGAAGTACGCGACTACGCCGCCAGCATGAACGTGAGCGAGCAAAGCGCGCTGCGCCAGGGGATGGAAGTGAAAGCCATCGAATTCGTGCGCCAGGGCGGCGAGCTCTATAAAAAGGTGTGACCGTGATCGAGATCAAGATCGAGATCGAGATCGAAGTCAACGGCGAGGCACGGCGCGTGGCGCCGGGCGCCTCCTTGCTCGACCTGGTCGAGGAACTTGGCCTGCCGCCCGGGCAGGCCATCGCGCTGGCGGTGAACCGCCAGGTGGTGCCGCGCCAGCAATGGCCGCAACGAGCGCTGCTGGCGCTGGACAAAATCGAGATCGTGCGCGCCATCGGCGGCGGCTGACATATAAGGAAACGGATATGAACATGAACGACAACAACGGGGGCGGCGACGTCCTTACCATCGCAGGTAAAACCTACCGTTCGCGCCTGCTGGTCGGCAGCGGCAAGTACCGCGACCTGGCGCAAACGCGCGAGGCCACCGACGCCGCCCAGGCCGAGATCATCACCGTGGCGATCCGCCGCGTGAACATCGGCCAGGACCGCAACGCTCCCAGCCTGCTCGACGTGCTGCCGCCCGACCAGTACACGATCCTGCCCAACACCGCCGGCTGCTACAACGCCAAAGATGCGGTGTACACCTTGCAAATGGCGCGCGAACTGCTCGGCGGGCGCAATCTGGTCAAGCTCGAAGTGCTGGGCGATGAAAAGACCCTGTTCCCGCACATGCCCGAAACCCTGGTCGCCGCCGAAGCGCTGGTCAAGGACGGTTTCGACGTCATGGTCTACTGCAGCGACGATCCGATCCAGGCGCGCCTGCTCGAAGAAATCGGCTGCGTGGCCGTGATGCCGCTGGCGTCCCTGATCGGTTCCGGCATGGGCATTCTCAACCCCTGGAACCTGCAGTTGATCATCGAGCAGGCCAAGGTGCCGGTGCTGGTCGACGCCGGCGTGGGCACGGCGTCGGATGCGGCCATTGCCATGGAACTCGGTTGCGACGGCGTGTTGATGAACAGCGCCATCGCCGGTGCGCGCGATCCGGTGCGCATGGCCGGCGCCATGCGCCTGGCGGTGCAGGCCGGGCGCGAAGCCTTTTTGGCCGGGCGCATGCCCAGGCGCTTCGCCGCCGTGCCATCCTCCCCGGTCGCGGGCAAAATCGCGTGACAGGGCAGGGCGCTTGCATACCGGCGGTGCTGGTGTTCGCCGGCCTCGATCCGTCGGGCGGGGCCGGCATCGCGGCCGATCTGGGCGCGATCGCGGCCCAGGGCGCGCATGCGCTGCCGGTGGTCACAGCGCTGACGGTGCAGGACCATAACCGCGTGTACGACATCGTGCCGGTCGATTGCTCCCTGCTGGCGCGCCAGGCGCAGGCGCTGATCGACAGCGTCGCCATTGGCGCCGTCAAGCTCGGCATCCCCGGCAGCCGCGCCAACGCCGAAGCGATTGCCGCCCTGATCGCGCAGCTGCGCCAGCGTGACCCGGCGCTGCCGGTGGTGCTCGACCCGGTGCTGGCCAGCGGCCATGGCGATGCGCTCTCGCGCGGCGATGCGCTGGCCGCGCTCGCGCCCCTGCTGGCCGTGGCCACCCTGGTGGTGCCGAACCTGCGCGAAGCGCAAGCCCTCGGCCGGCTTATGTGCCCGCACGTGCTGGTCACCGGCGGCCATGGCGATGGCCCGCACGTCGTCAACCGCTGGCATGGCGGGGAGCACGAACAGGAGTGGCGCTGGCCGCGCCTGCCCGGCGAGTTCCACGGCAGCGGCTGCACCCTGGCGGCCGCCATCGCGGCCCGCCTGGCGCTGGGCGAATCGATGCAAGACGCCCTCGAACGCGGCCAGTCCTATACCCATCAAAGCCTGGCGCAATCGTTTTCGATCGGCGCCGGGCAGCGCATTCCACAGCGCTTACCTTCCTTACTATGAAACAGAAAGCGACACTCCCCATGCGAGGACTTTACCTTGTCACCCCCAACTGGGACGATACCGGGCGCCTGCTCGATTGCACCCGCGCCGCGCTCGAGGGCGGGGTCGCGCTGGTCCAGTACCGCCACAAGGACGCCAACCCGGAGCTGCGCCGGCGCCAGGGCGCGGCGCTGCTGGCCTTGTGCCGCCGCTACGGTCGTCCGCTGGTGATCAACGACCACCTTGATCTGTGCCTGACGCTCGGCGCCGACGGCGTGCACGTGGGCGGCACGGATGCCAGCGTGGCGCAGGTGCGCGCCGCCCTGGGACCCGGCAAGATCGTCGGCGCCTCCTGCTACGGCGACCTGGAACTGGCGCGCGCGGCCGAACGCGATGGCGCCACCTACGCGGCCTTCGGCGGCTTCTATCCCTCGCCGGTCAAGCGCTACAGCTTCACCACCGCGCCCGATATCTTGCTCGAAGCGCGCAGAGCGCTCGCGCTGCCGCTGGTGGTCATCGGCGGCATGACGCCCGAGAATGCGGCGCCGCTGGTCGATCGCGGCGCCGACATGGTGGCGGCGATCACCTCGGTCTACGCCAGCCTTGATCCGACTTGCGCCGCGCGACAGTTCGATGCCTTGTTCGGCGCACAGCGTAAAACGTGCGCGAACGTGACCGGGGCCGTATAATCTTTTTACACTTCTTCCCAGCGTAAAAGGACTGCCGTGCCAAATTCCGCCCCTGTCGCGAAACGTCGCATCCTCATCGTCGACGACGACCCGTTGCTCCTGCAGTTTCTCAATGAAGTCATCGGCCACGCCGGTTACGACACCGTGACCGCATCGTCCGGCGAAGAAGCGCTGCAGCAGATCGCCGCCGGCGAGCCGGACATGGCCCTGCTCGACATCACCATGCCCGGCATGAGCGGGCTGGAACTGGCGCACCACCTCAAGACCCACACCACGGTGCCGTTCATGTTCTTGTCGGCCATCGGCGACAGCGAATCGACCCGGCAGGCCGCCGCTTACGGCGCGCTGGGCTACCTGGTCAAGCCGGTCGACGCCGAGCGCCTGATGCCGGCGTTCGAAGCGGGCCTGGCGCGCGCCGACGATATCCGCGAACTGCGCCGCACCGAATTGAACCTGAACGCGGCGCTGGCCGCCGGACGCGAAACCAGCCTGGCTGTGGGCCTGTTGATGGGCAAATTCCAGACCGACCGCAACACCGCTTTCGAAGTGCTGCGCGACCACGCGCGCTCGAGCCGGCGCAAGATCAACGAAGTGGCCGACCAGCTGCTTGCCGCCGAAGAAACATTGAACAGTTTGCATTCCGGTTTCGCCAATCGTCTCAAAGCCAAGTGATTGCGCACGAAGGCGTTGCGCATTGCGCACGCTTTCACATAAAAATTTCTTGCGAACTGTTCCCGTAGGGCAAATGTTTGTTACACTAAAAGCGTGAATTTCAGTTTGTTCACACAGTTCCTCGCGTGATTGAGCCCTGACCCGCTCGCGTCCGCCCTTTTCCAGCGCCGCCTTTCCCCTGCGGCCGATAGATGTTTTCGGCCCAGCTCCGCCGATTGTTCCCCCGATGTCATTGCGCCTTTGCCATGCGCGTTGTTGCGCTGCGACTTGGGATATCGATCGAACCGGTTCAGAAAGGAAGTCGCATGAAAGCGACCGCTAATTACAAACTCTGTGTTTCCGCCGCTCCCGCACAAATTGTCGCGAAAGAGCGCCGCACCCTGTTTTCCCACACCCCCCGGCGCTGGCCGGTCGGCCCGGCCTTGCTCGGCATCGATGCCGACGCGCCGCGCCTGACCGCGCCCATGATGGATGCGGCGCTCGAGCTTGGGCCACGTCCGCGGGCCGGCGCCGGCCACACCGCCGCTGCGCGCAACGCGCCACGCGTGCTGCACATCGACAGCGACGACAAGACCGCGCTGGTGCTCTCCACGCTGTTGGCGCCGGAAGCGTTGGTGACCCATGTGAGCACGATCGCCGAGGCGCGCCGCGTGCTCGCGACCGAACTGTTTTCGCTGGTGGTGCTCGATCCCGGCCTGTCCGACGGCGACGGCCGCGCGCTCATGCCCGAGCTGTTGACCACGCCCTTGCTGGTGTACTCGGCGCACCTGCCCGACGCGCGCGACCCGGTGCGCGCCTTCTTGCCCAAGCCGTGGACGTCGCCGCGCCAGCTGTGGAGCACCATTGCGGCCATGCTCGGCATCCCTGCGTGCATGACGGCGGGGGATTAGCCATGAACAGCGACGCGAGCCACGGCCTGAAATCGATCTTGTATGTCGAAGACGACCTGCACGTGCGCACCACGGCCAAGCTGGTGCTGGAGGTGATCGGCAAATTCGACGTGCGCGACTGCGGTTCGGGGCGCGAAGCGCTGCTGGCCGCGATGGATTTCAAGCCCGACCTGATTTTGCTCGATGTGATGATGCCGGAACTGGACGGCCTGGCGACCCTGGCCATGCTGCGCCGCATACCGCACCTGGCCAACACGCCGGCGCTGTTCGTGACCGGCCTGACGGCGGCGGCGGACATCGCCCGTTATGCCGAGGTGGGCGCCATCGGCGTCATTCCCAAACCCCTGATGCCGCTGCGCCTGACCGGGCAGTTGCACGCGTTGTGGGTGCAGCATGCGCTCACGGCGGCCTGACCGGAAGATGCACGCTTGTCCCCAGCTTGATATGATGGCGACACTGCGCCCTTGCGGCGCTCCGACCATCTGAGGGACAGGAACAACATGAAAACCAAGGCAGCGATTGCATGGAAGGCGGGCCAGCCGCTGACGATTGAAGAAGTCGACCTGGAAGGCCCGCGCGCGGGCGAGGTACTGGTCGAAATCAAGGCCACCGGCATCTGCCACACCGATTACTACACCCTCTCCGGCGCCGATCCGGAAGGGATTTTCCCCTCCATCCTCGGGCACGAAGGCGCCGGCGTGGTGGTCGACGTCGGGCCGGGCGTCACCAGCCTGCGCAAGGACGATCACGTCATCCCGCTGTACACCCCCGAATGCCGCCAGTGCAAATTCTGCCTGTCGCAAAAAACCAATCTGTGCCAGTCGATCCGCTCGACCCAGGGCCGCGGGCTGATGCCCGACGCGACCAGCCGCTTTTCGATCGACGGCAAGCCGATTTTCCACTACATGGGCACATCGACCTTCTCGAACTACATCGTGGTGCCCGAGATCGCGCTGGCCAAGGTGCGCTCGGACGCGCCGTTCGATAAAATCTGCTACATCGGCTGCGGCGTGACCACCGGCGTGGGCGCGGTGCTGTTTACCGCCAAGGTCGAAGCGGGCGCCAACGTGGTGGTGTTTGGCCTCGGCGGCATTGGCCTGAACGTGATCCAGGCGGCCAAGATGGTCGGCGCCGACAAGATCATCGGCGTGGACCTGAACCCCGAGCGCGAAGCGATGGCGCGCAAGTTCGGCATGACCCACTTCATCAATCCGTCCAAGGTGGAGAACGTGGTCGACACGATCATCCAGTTGACCGACGGCGGCTCCGACTACAGTTTCGAGTGCATCGGCAACGTGACCACCATGCGCCAGTCGCTCGAATCGTCGCACAAGGGCTGGGGCCAGTCGATCATCATCGGCGTGGCGGCGGCGGGGCAGGAGATTTCGACCCGTCCTTTCCAGCTGGTCACCGGCCGCGTATGGAAAGGCTCCGCCTTCGGCGGCGCGCGCGGGCGCACCGACGTGCCGAAGATCGTCGACTGGTACATGGAAGGCAAGCTCAATATCGACGACCTGATCACCCACCGCCTGCCGCTCGAACGCATCAACGAAGGTTTCGACCTGATGAAGAGCGGCGAGTCGATCCGCTCGGTGGTGCTGTACTAAGTAAGTGCGCATACATTCTTGTAATTTCTAACTCGGGACACTAGCTTCCATAAGCGGCGCCTTGCCACTAGCAGTGCTCGCACTGCGTCGCGGCGTGCGCCTTGCCAGGCATCTGCTTCTGTTCGCTATAAATGAGAATAACTTCTGCACACTTACTCAAGAGCCTATCTCAGTAGATCGGAGTCGCAGTTGTCGCGCCTTGCGCGCGCTTGCCATGCATCGCCTACGCGCATGTCGCCATCCGCTTCCCCCGGCCTACCGAGACAGGCTCTAAGCTGAACCCGGCGCCCGGAACCGGGCGCCGGGCCCCCCCCAGCTTCGGCGCCGCTGGCTGCCGAAGCCACCTGTCGCACCGTCCTCGCGTGCGCGCACCTGCGGCGCGAATGCGATGCCTCAACTTGTTTCCACAAAGCCGGATTGACCATGAGGCCACCTCAAGGGGTGATATCGCGGCCTCTTCGCTTCATGTTCAGGTGCAAGATCCGACCCCACCGCCACTAGCGTTGCGCCTGCTTTTTTTTTGGGCGACATCAAGCGTATGGCGAAACCCCGGAACTATATTGGGTTCTCTGGGCGAGGTTTCGCTCGATGTCATCGAGCATGTACCGCCCTCGTAGTTCCTTCCTGTGGAGGTTTCAAATGGACCCGAGTGTCTTTCAGAGTTTGGTCGACAGAGCAAAATCCGACCCCGCGTTTTTTCACCAGCTAATTTTTGCTCCGGAACAAATCATTGGTCAACTGAGCCAGCTTGACCGTTCGGCGATGAACGCGTTGCTCGGGCAGAACCCGGAGGTACTGCTTGCCGGCGCCCTGGGCGTTGTGGAAAACAAGCTCGACAGGTGCACCCTGACCAGCAACGGCTGCGGCATCACCATCAATCTGGCCAATCCCGCGCAAGACGGCACCGCGTCGGCCAATCCAGCCGCAACTGCTCCGGCGGCAAGCTTCCCCTCGGCCGCCCAGCAATTGCTGGCACGCTGCGGCCATACCTGCACCGACAGTTGCAGCTACACCTGCGGCGGCCAGAGCTGTGGCCACACGACAGGCGTCTTCGACACCCTCGCCAGCCTGGTCAATCCGGCCACGCGCGCCCTGGAGACGCTCGATCCGGGCGTGACCGCCCCGGCGGCAACCGCTCCGGCGGCAGGCTTCCCCTCGGCCGCCCAGCAATTGCTGGCGCGCTGCGGCCATACCTGCACCGACAGTTGCAGCTACACCTGCGGCGGCCAGAGCTGTGGCCACACGACAGGCGTCTTCGACACCCTCGCCAGCCTGGTCAATCCGGCCACGCGCGCCCTGGAGACGC